>NZ_CAJPGH010000023.1:0-133487 GCF_905339605.1 Burkholderia sp. BCC1972
TTCCCTTTCCTCCAGGCCCGCACGACACGGCGCATCGTTACCGGCCCTGTTAAAAAAACTGCGGTGCACCGGACAGCGTGCGCCGCTGTCCGGCTTTCGTCAATCGCGCTGCAACACGTAGCGTCCCGGCGCCGGCTCGATCACCGGGAACTGCGCGGAACCGGCCTCGGCGGGCGGCGCCACCTTGCGGCCACCGTACTGGTCGAGCCATTCGACCCACGTCGTCCACCAGCTGCCCGGCTGCTCGGTGGCACCGGCGAACCAGTCGTCCGCGGATTCGGGCAGGTCGTCGTTGATCCAGTAGCTGCGTTTCTTCTTCGCCGGCGGATTGATCACGCCCGCGATGTGCCCCGACGCGCCGAGCACGAATTTCAGCGGGCCCGACAGGATCGACGTCGATGCGTAGGCCGTCTGCCACGGCACGATGTGATCCTCGCGCGAACCGTAGATGAAGGTCGGTACGTCGATCAGCGACAGGTCGACGGCGTCGCCGCACACGGTCAGCGCGCCCGGTTCGCGCAGCTTGTTCTCGAGATAGGTATTGCGCAGGTACCACGCGTACATCGGGCCCGGCAGGCTCGTCGAATCGCTGTTCCAGTACAGCAGGTCGAACGGCGCGGGCGTGCGGCCCTTCAGGTAGTTGTCGACGACGTAGTTCCACACGAGGTCGTTCGGACGCAGGAACGAGAACGTGTTCGCGAACTCGACGCCGCGCATCAGCCCCGGTTGCGTGCCGTTCTTGCCGCCGATGGTCTGCTCGCGCATCTGCACGTGCGCCTCGTCGACGAACACGTCGAGGATGCCGGTATCGCTGAAGTCGAGCATCGCGGTAAGCAGCGTCATCGACGCGGCCGGATGTTCGCCGCGTGCGGCGAGCACCGCGAGCGCGGTCGCGAGCATCGTGCCGCCGACGCAGAAGCCGAGCGTATTGATCTGCTCGCGGCCGCTCACCTGCTGCACGGCATCGATCGCCGCGAGCAGCCCTTCGTTCATGTAGTCGTCCCATGTCTTGTGCGCGACCGAAGCGTCCGCATTGCGCCACGACACGAGGAACACCTGATGACCGTTCGACAGTGCATGCGCGACGAGCGAATTCTCGGGCTGCAGGTCGAGGATGTAGAACTTGTTGATGCACGGCGGGACGATCAGCAGCGGCCGCTCGAACACCTTGTCCGTCTTCGGCGCGTACTGGATCAGCTGGATCAGGTCGTTCTCGTAGACGACCGCACCTTCTGTACACCCGAGGTTCTTGCCGACCACGAACTGCGATTCGTCGGTCTGCGAAATCTTGCCGCGCTGCAGGTCGCCGAGCAGGTTCATCATCCCCTGCCGCAGGCTTTCGCCCTGCGTTTCGAGAATCGATTTCTGCGCGTCGGGATTGAGTGCGAGGAAGTTGCTCGGCGCGGCGGCCGCCGTCCATTGCTGGACCGTGAAGCGGATGCGCTCGCGCGTCTTCGGATCGGTCTGCAGCGAATCGGCCAGTTCCTGCAGATAGCGCGCGTTGAGCAGATACCACGCAGCCGCGAACGCATGCGCGGGCGACGATTTCCACGCATCGCCGCTGAAGCGGCGGTCCTTCAGTTCGGGGGATTCGAGCTTCGCGGCAGCGGCCTGCTGCATCAGCGTCATGCAATCGCGCGCGTAGTCGGCCTGCAGCGCCTGGAGCCGTTCGGGCGGAATCGCGGCAACCGGCAGCTTCAGCCCCGCGAACGGCGACGCCATGCCGCCAAGACCCGCGAGGCCACCGAGATCGGGCATCGACGGCATCTGGAATGGGAACGAAGCCGGGAACTGGAATGTCGCGAACGGATTGACGGTGGCCGACGCAGTCGCGGCGCGCGCCGGATCTGCAAAACCGCGCCACGCGTTCAGCCACGACTCGAACATCTGCTGCATCGGCTGGGCGGCCGGATCGAAACCGGTGCTGCCCGAGGAAGTGCCCGCCTGAGCGGACGTCGACGAATTTTTCGATGCTGTCATTACCTGCCTTACCGGTGATTCGTGAGCGTCAATCGTGAAATCCTGCTCGCGCGCGGCGTGCCGGCTGCGAGCCGGGCCGTCATGCTCTGGAGAGGCGTCTCCAGATTCTGCCGCAGTGCGGTATTTTTATCATTATCGTTTTCCCCATGTGAAGCGCCAAGTCAAACCACTGAACATTTCCGCACGGAGATAATCCGCGCGCAACAGGCGGGACAAGGCTTCCGACGAAACATAAAACATTTTGTTTGGCTTGACTCCGGGATTTTTCATTCAGTTGCGCATGCCGCGCCGCATTGCCGTCTAAATATCGAGATAACCCGATTTCAAGATGCAGCAAAGCCCACGGGCATGCACATGCCGTCAATCGGCCAGCCAGATCGCCGCCGCCATGCGGCCCGTCACGCGATCGCGGCGGTACGAATAGAAGCGTGCACGTTCGGTGACCGTACAGGCCGTCCCGCCGCTCACGTGCGCCACGCCCGCACGCGCGAGACGCAGGCGCGCGAGCGCGTAGAGATCGGCGAGAAACTTGCCGGGCGCGCCGTCGATCGCGACGAACGCGAGCCGGGTTTCATCATGCTCCGACTGCGGAGCCGTGTCGAGAAACGCGTCGCGCACGTCCGCGCCGACCTCGAACGCCTGCGGGCCGATCGCCGGCCCGAGGTACGCACGCAGCGTGTCCGTCGCGCCGCCGGCCAGCGCCGCGACGCGTGCCGCGGTCCGTTCGACGATACCGGCCGCGAGCCCGCGCCAGCCCGCATGCGCGGCGCCGACCGCACGGCCCTGCGCATCGCACAGCAGCACAGGCAGGCAATCCGCGACCATCACGACGCACACTGCACCGGCCCGGTCGGTGACGCTCGCGTCGGCCTGCACCGGCGCCGCGGCCGCGGGTGCCGCCGCGATCACCTCGTCCGCGCGGACGATTTCCGCGCCGTGAACCTGCTCGAGCCAGGCGGCGCTCGACTGGCCGGCGAGGGCGAGCAAACGCGTGCGATTCGCGGCGACATGGGCCGGCTCGTCACCGGTATGCAGGCCGAGATTCATCCCGCCCGGCAACGCATCCCCATCCTGCCAGCGCCCGTACGGGCCTTCGCTCACGCCGCCGTCGCGCGTCGTGATCAGCGCACGCACGCGCGGCGACAC
Organism: Burkholderia sp. BCC1972; assembly: GCF_905339605.1. NCBI lineage: Bacteria > Pseudomonadati > Pseudomonadota > Betaproteobacteria > Burkholderiales > Burkholderiaceae > Burkholderia > Burkholderia sp. BCC1972. The sequence continues at coordinate 3,127 of NZ_CAJPGH010000023.1, forward strand.
CTGCCAGTCGGGCTGCACGCAGTCCTGCCACGTCAACGGCGCCAGGTTCGTCATCGGCACTCACTCCTCCTCATCGTCGTCCAGGTACGGCTCGTCATCGTGATACTCGCCGCCGAAATCGTCATCGTCGTAGACACCGTCGTCATCGTCGAATTCCTCGTCGCCCTGCCCGAAGCCGAGCGCCGCGACGAGCGCGTTCATGTCGTCCGGCAGCGGGCAGCGCCATTGCATCGCCTTGCCCGTGACCGGATGCACGAGGCCGAGCCGCCATGCATGCAGCGCCTGTCGTGCGAACCCGTCCGGCAGCGGCGTGACCGAGCGCTTGCCGCGCGCCCGCCCGTAGACGGGATCGCCGAGCAGCGGGTGCCCGGCGTGCGCGCAGTGCACGCGGATCTGGTGCGTGCGGCCGGTTTCGAGATCGCACTGGATTGCCGAAACCGGCTGACGTTGCCACAGACATGTGTCAACCGTGCGGAAATGCGTGCGCGCGGGCTTGCCCGACGCGCCCGTGACGACGGCCATGCGCGTGCGCTCGCGCGGATCGCGGCCGATCGGCGCGTCGATCGTGCCTTCCTCGGGCATCGTGCCCCACACGAGCGCGAAGTAGCGGCGCTTCACCGTGCGGGCCTGCAGCTGGCGCACGAGGTCCGTCTGCGCGGCCAGCGTGCGGGCCACCACCATCAGGCCGGACGTTTCCTTGTCGAGCCGGTGGACGATGCCCGCGCGCGGCAGGCCGGCCGCCGCGTCGCCGTAGCGATGCAGCAGCCCGTTGAGGATCGTGCCGCTCCAGTTGCCGGCGGCCGGATGCACGACGAGGCCGGCCGGCTTGTTGATCACGACGAGCGCGTCGTCCTCGTAGATCACGTCGAGCGGCACGGGCTCCGGCGTGAACGCGAGCTGCTCGGGCAGCAGGTCGGGCACGAGCTCGATCCTCGCGCCGAGCGGCACCGGCTGGCGGATCTTCGCCGGCGCGCCGTCGACCAGCACGCGCTGCGCCTCGATCCAGCTCTGCAGGCGGCTGCGGGAGAATTCGGGGAACAGCTGGGCAAGCGCCTTGTCGAGGCGTTCCCCCGCGAGCGACAGCGGCACTTCGACGACGCGCGGCGCCTCGTCGAGCGCCGCGGACGGCAGGACGGGCGGCTGCATGGCGTCGCCGGTCAGATCGTCATCGAGGGAATCCCCCGACGCAGCGTCGGCGGGCCGATCGCTTGGGCTATAATCTTCGCGATTTGGTGTGCCCGGCTGGGCATTCTGCGAACTTGAACGGGTCATTTAGACTGGGTCACCGAGACTTGAAGCTAGGACATGCGAGCATGATGAATTCGACCAAACGCACGGCCAGAACCGTCGCCGCCCGAGCTGCGGCGGTAGCGGCCGCGGCCCTCATCGCCGGCTGCCACGGCTTGCCGCAGAAGCAGGACGAGACGGCTACCTGGTCGAATAACAAATTATACTCAGAGGCCCAGGACGCACTGTCCGGCGGCGACTGGGGCAAGTGCGCGAAATATTTCGAATCGCTGCAAGGCCGCGATCCGTTCGGTCATTTCGCGCAGCAGGCACAGATCAACGTTGCATACTGCAACTGGAAGGACAACGAAGCGGCCGCCGCCGACCAGGCCGTCGATCGCTTCATCCAGCTCCACCCCGATCATCCGGATATCCCGTACGCGTACTACCTGAAGGGGATGATCCACTTCAACGACGATCTCGGCCTGTTCGGGCGCTTCTCCGGCCAGGACATGAGCGAACGCGATCCGCAGGCGCTGCGCGAGTCGTACGATGCGTTCAAGGTCGTCGTCGACCGCTTCCCGAAGAGCAAGTACGCGCCCGACGCGGCAGCGCGGATGCGCTACATCGTCAACGCGCTGGCATCGCACGAAGTGCACGCGGCCGACTACTACTACCGTCGCGGCGCCTACGTGGCGGCGATCAACCGCGCGCAGCTCGCGATCAAGGATTACAAGGGTGCGCCGGCGATCGAAGACGCGCTGCACATCATGATCCTGTCGTACAACAAGCTGAACCAGCCGGAACTCGCCGAAGACACGAAGCGCGTGCTCGCGGGCACGTTCCCCGACAGCCCGTACGTCACGGGCCATTCGCGCCCCGGCGCGAAGAAGTCGTGGTGGCAGTTCTGACCTGACGAGCACGCGACGCAACGCCCGTTGCGCACACAAAAAAACCCGGCCATCGAGCCGGGTTTTTCATTGGCGCCGCAATCAGGCGCCGCCGGTACTCGCGCGGCTGAGGCCGCGCGTATCGTCACACGCGCTTTTCCGAGCGATGTTCGTCGAAGAAGTCCTGCACGACCGCGATCTCGCGCGTGCGCTTGAACGGCGGCAGGCTCTGCCAGATCCGGCGCCCGTAGGGCTTGTCGACGAGCCGCGTGTCGCAGATCATCAGCACGCCGCGATCCGTTTCCGCGCGAATCAGCCGGCCCGCGCCCTGCTTCAGCGTGATCACGGCCTGCGGCAGCTGGTGGACGGCGAACGGGCTCAGGCCCTTCTTCGTCAACGCGTCGAGACGCGCGGCCAGCACCGGATCGTCCGGCGGGGCGAACGGCAGCTTGTCGATCACGACGAGCGACAGCGCGTCGCCGCGTACGTCGACGCCTTCCCAGAAACTCTGGCTGCCGACCAGGATCGCATTGCCGTACGCGCGGAAACGGTCGAGCAGCTCGGTGCGGCTCGCATCGCCCTGCACGAGCAGCGGCGTGTTCCAGCCGCGCGATTCGATGACATCGCGCAACTTCGACGCGATCCGGTCGACCGCGCGCAGCGTCGTGCACAGCATGAACACGCCGCCGCCGGACGCCTCGATCGCCGGCAGCGCGGCATCGAAGACGGCATCGGTAAACGCCGGCGACGACGGTTGCGGCAGGTTGCGCGGTACGTACAGCAGCCCTTGCGACTGGTAGTCGAACGGGCTCGCGAGCGTCATCGAGCGACGCGAGCTGAGGCCCATCTGCGCCGCGTAGTGCGTGAAATCGCCGCGCACCGACAGCGTGGCCGACGTGAACACCCAGGCACGCGGGACGCCCGCGCGCTGCTTCGCAAAGATCGGCGCGACCGACAGCGGCGTTTCATGCAGCTGCACGGTATGCGCGAACACCTCGACCCAGCGCACCTTCTCGTTCGGATCGCCGTCGGCAGTCGCCTTGTCGCCGGCCGCTGCCGCGTCGGCCTTCGCGGCCGCCTCCGCCGCGCCGGGTGCGACCCAGCCGGCCAGCAGGTCCTGCAGCTCGCGGGCGCGCCGCAGGCACGCACCGAGCGATTCCGCGCGTTCCGCCTGGCTCGCGAGCGCCGACGCGAGCGCGTCGAGCGCCACGTCGAGCGCGTCGAGCGCGCCGAACATCGGGTGATCGTCGCCGAGCTGCGCGAGCGACATGCGGACGATCTGGTCGTTCGCGAACGCGAGGCGCAAGTCGCGCGCCGCCCGTTCGAGATCGCCGCCGAGCTTCACCCACTCGACCGCATCGCGCGCATGGCCCAGGCCTTCGGCGACCGTGTCGCGTGCGAGTTCGAGGATCTGCGTGGTCGACAGCGTCTCGCCGAAGAACAGCGTCGCCGTCTCCGGCAGCTGGTGCGCTTCGTCGAAGATGACCGTGTTCGCGTTCGGCAGCAGTTCGGCCATCCCGGTGTCGCGCAGCATGATGTCCGCGAAGAACAGGTGATGGTTGACGACGACGACGTCGGCCTGCTGCGCCTCGCGCCGCGCCTGCATCACGAAGCATTCCTTGTAATGCGGGCATTCCTGGCCGAGGCAGTTGTCGCGCGTCGACGTGACCATCGACCACACGGGCGCCGTTTCCGGCACGCTCGCGAGCTCGGCCTTGTCGCCGCTCTTCGTGATCTTCGCGAAGCGGACGATCTCCTGCAGATACGCGGTGTCCTGCCGCGACGGCAGGCGGCCGTTGTCGGCCGTGCGTTGCAGGTAGTAATGGCACAGGTAGTTGGCGCGCCCCTTGAGCATCGCCACCGACACCGGCACCGCGAGCGCGTTGCGCACGGTCGGGATGTCGCGCTGGAACAGCTGGTCCTGCAGGTGTTTCGTGCCGGTCGACACGATCACCTTGCCGCCCCACAGCATCGCGGGCACCAGATACGCATAGGTCTTGCCGGTACCCGTGCCTGCTTCGACGATCAGCGTGTTGTCGGCCGCGTCGTTGTCGGATTCGGCTGGCGTGGCGCCGTCGGCACCCGGCTCGGCCGCCTTGTCGGCGTCGCCGAGGCGGCGCGCCGGCCGCTTGCGGGTTTCGAAGATCTCGGGTTCGGGCATCCGGCGCGCGGACGCTTCCATCGCGGACGCGACCGCGCGCGCCATCTCGATCTGCGAGGTACGCGGCCGGTAGCCGTCGAGCGCGCGCGCCAGCAACCCGCCTTCACCGAAGATCGTGTCGAGTTCGTCGACGCGCTTGCGGCTCAGCTCGAAGGTGCCTTCGGGCGCACGAGCGCGCCCGGCGGACGTCGCGTCACGCCGGGCATCGGGGGTGGCTTCAAGCGGTGAATTCAAGGCAAGCGTTCCTGTGTCCAGCGCCCGGGCGGCGCCGGCGCTTGCCAGGCCGCGCTCAGGCGCGCTTATCCGGTTCGAGCTGCGATTGCAGCAGAATGATTTTGTCCTTGGCTGCCAGCTTTTCCTTCTTCAGCCGGTGCAGCGTGATGTCGTCGATGTCGGAGTGTCCTTCCTTCAGCTCGATCTCCCGAGCGAGCTGCTGGTGCTGCTCCTGCAATGCAGCCAAACGGTTGTGCAATTCCTGCTGCTGTTCCGTGTGACGGTTTTGCATAGTTGCCTCCTCATCGAAGCAGCGCGGCGGCTGGCGTGCCGACGCGCCCGAGACTGATCCCGATCAATCCAACACGTTACTGCCCCTGCTGTTGCTGTTGCTGCCTGGCCTTCTCGGCCGCTTCCTGCTGACGCCGCTCGACATCGGCCTTGTGCTGCGCGGCTTCCTTCTGCTTCTGCTCGTAGCGCGTGGCGTTGTCCGCCCGCTCTTGCGCCTTCTGCGCCGCCTGCTGGTGCGCCTGGTCGAGCTTGTGCTGGAAGTCGGCCTGCTTCTGGTCGTATGCCTGCTTGCTCGCCGCGCGTTGCGGCCCTTCCGCGCCGCGCTGCGCCTGCTTCAGTGCATTCTGCTCCTGCTTGTCGCGGAACGCAGCGGCGTTCGCCGCGTCGTTCGCCGCGCGCTGCGGCGCCTCCGCCGCGTTCTGCGCCTGCTTCAGCGCCTGCTGCTGGTCGCGCTGCTGCGCGCGCACCGCACGCTGCTCGTCGTTGAGCGCGAGTTGCTCCTGACGGATGCTCGCGCGCTCGTCGCGCATCAGGTCGCGCGCCTTGCCGAGACAGTGATTGACGAAGAATTTGCTGTAGCAATCGTGCTCGGCCACCGCATAACGATAATCGTTTTCCGCGGTGCGTTGATTGAGCACTTTTTGACGGGCGTCGAAATCCGGTGCGGCAGAGGCTGCGACGGGCGCGGCCGCGACGGCGTCCGGCGCGGTGGCCGGGGCCTGCGCGAACGCGCCGGAAGGCCCGGCAGACAAAGCCGCGGCGAGCGCTGCGCCGAGCGCGACGAGAGAAATTCGGGAAGTTGGCAACGTCGTAGGAAAGCTGCGGGACATGTGTCAAATTCTATCACCCCCGGCTGGACGCTCCGCCATTTATGGCAAAATGCCCCGCTTCACTCACCCGCGGCATCTGGCCCGTCGGGCCCGCCATGCAGCCCGCCGCTTCGGGCCTGCCGGCCCGCGCCGCGATTTCAGCAGGCAGATCATCCACGACATGACGGAAACCGTAGCACTCAAGATCGTACAGCGCATCGCCACCGAACTGTCCGTCCAGCCGCGCCAGGTCGCGGCGGCCGTGCAACTCCTCGACGAAGGCTCGACCGTTCCGTTCATTGCCCGGTACCGCAAGGAAGTGACCGGCAACCTGGACGACACGCAGCTGCGCAACCTCGAGGAACGCCTCCTGTATCTGCGCGAGCTCGAGGATCGCCGCGCGGCAATCCTGTCGAGCATCGACGAACAAGGCAAGCTGACGGACGAGCTGCGTGCCGCGATCGATGCGGCCGACAGCAAGCAGGTGCTCGAAGACCTTTATCTGCCTTACAAGCCGAAGCGCCGCACGCGCGCGCAGATCGCCCGCGAGGCCGGCCTCGAGCCGCTCGCGCAGGCGCTGCTTGCGAACCCGCTGCTCGATCCGCAGGCCGAGGCGGCCGCGTACGTCGACGCCGACAAGGGCGTCGCCGACGTGAAGGCCGCGCTCGACGGCGCGCGCGACATCCTGTCCGAACAGTTCGGCGAGACGGCCGAGCTGCTCGGCAAGCTGCGCGACTACCTGCACAATCAGGGCGTCGTGTCGTCGGCCGTCGTCGAGGGCAAGGAAAGCGAGGAAGGCGAGAAATTCCGCGACTATTACGACTACGCGGAAACGATCAAGACCGTGCCGTCGCACCGCGCGCTCGCGCTGTTCCGCGGCCGTAACGCCGGCGTGCTGACGGTCAAGCTCGGCCTCGGCGAAGAGCTCGACGCGCAGGTGCCGCACCCCGGCGAGGCGATGATCGCGCGCCATTTCGGCATTGCGAACCAGAACCGCCCGGCCGACAAATGGCTGTCCGACGTCTGCCGCTGGTGCTGGCGCGTGAAGGTGCAGCCGCATATCGAGAACGAACTGCTCACGCAGCTGCGCGAAACGGCCGAAACCGAAGCGATCCGCGTGTTCGCGCGCAACCTGAACGACCTGCTGCTGGCTGCGCCGGCCGGCCCGAAGGCCGTGATCGGTCTCGACCCCGGCCTGCGCACGGGCGTGAAGGTCGCGGTCGTCGACCGCACCGGCAAGGTGCTCGCCACCGACACGATCTACCCGCACGAGCCGCGCCGCGACTGGGACGGCTCGATCGCGAAGCTCGCACGCATCGCCGCGCAGACGCAGGCCGAACTCATCAGCATCGGCAACGGCACCGCGTCGCGCGAAACCGACAAGCTCGCGAGCGAACTGATCGCGAAGCACCCGGAACTGCGCCTGCAGAAGATCGTCGTGTCGGAAGCCGGCGCGTCGGTCTACTCGGCATCCGAGCTCGCGGCGAAGGAATTCCCCGAGCTCGACGTATCGCTGCGCGGCGCCGTGTCGATCGCACGCCGCCTGCAGGACCCGCTCGCCGAGCTCGTGAAGATCGAGCCGAAGGCGATCGGCGTCGGCCAGTACCAGCACGACGTGAACCAGCGCGAACTCGCGCGCTCGCTCGACGCGGTCGTCGAGGATTGCGTGAACGCGGTCGGTGTCGACGCGAACACGGCATCGGCCCCGCTGCTGGCGCGCGTGTCGGGCTTGAACGCGACGCTCGCGCGCAATATCGTCGACTACCGCGACGCGAACGGCCCGTTCCCGTCGCGCGAGCATCTGCGCAAGGTGCCGCGCCTCGGCGACAAGACCTTCGAACAGGCCGCCGGCTTCCTGCGCATCAACGGCGGCGAGAACCCGCTCGACCGCTCGTCGGTGCACCCGGAAGCCTATCCGGTCGTCGAACGGATGCTCGCGAAGATCAACAAGCGCATCGACGACGTGCTCGGCAACCGCGAAGCGCTGGCGGGCCTTTCCCCGACGGAATTTGTTGACGAACGTTTCGGCCTGCCGACCGTGCGCGACATCCTGTCCGAACTGGAGAAACCGGGCCGCGATCCGCGTCCGGAATTCAAGACCGCGACGTTCCGCGAAGGCGTCGAGAAGGTGTCGGATCTCGTGCCGGGCATGACGCTCGAAGGCGTCGTGACGAACGTCGCCGCGTTCGGTGCGTTCGTGGATATCGGCGTTCACCAGGACGGCCTCGTCCACGTGTCCGCGATGTCGACGAAGTTCATCAAGGACCCGCACGAAGTCGTGAAGGCCGGCCAGGTCGTCAAGGTGAAGGTGCTCGACGTCGACGTGAAGCGCCAGCGCATTGCGCTGACGATGCGCCTCGACGACGACGCGGCAGCGCCCGGCATGTCGTCGCGCGGCAGCCAGGATCGCGGCAATGCAGGACGCGGCGCGGCCCGCCCGCAGCGCTCGCGCGAGCCGGAACCGGCCGGCGCCATGGCCGCGGCGTTCGCGAAGCTGAAGCGCTGAGCACGCGACAACCGTCGACAGAGAGAAAAGCCCGCTGAAAGGCGGGTTTTTTTATTGCATCGCCGCGCGGTTCCGAAAATCGCGATGCAACCCGGATAGGTGCGTTTCCGTCACCATTACCCTGCTTCCAGTCGGCGAATTAAACAATTTGCACTGCAGCATGCATTTTCTTGACGCCTTGAATCCCGCACATAAAATAAATTCGAGTACGGTATTGCAACGTCTTCGATAACCGAAGCGAATTTTCCGCCCGACAACAGGATTCCCCGCGACGATCACACGCGTCGCGCGTTTCAAGCCTCCCGTCTTTGATTGCCACGCTCTGAAGTCGATTTGCGACACATGACATCCGGAATATGCGCCGGCCGGTAAGCCCGCGCATATTCGCCAAAATGGATCGGGGAATCATGAAAGCAGATGATCTGGAAATCGAACTGGCCGCATTGCGCATTCCCGTTTTCGAGGTGCCGTGGGCCGGCGCCTGTTCGCCACACGTCGAGCGAATCGAATCGCGCATGCTCGAATGGGCCGACGCATACGGCCTGCTCGTGTCCGACGCCCATCGGGAGCGCGTCGTACGCACCCGTTACGGCTGGCTCGCCTCACGCTGTTACCCGAACGCCGATCCGCCTCTGCTGCAGGCGCTTGCCGATTATTTCGTGTGGTTCTTTCTCGCCGACGACCTGTTCGTCGATCGCGTGGAGCTGGTCGGCGCCGATACGCTGCGCAACCTGACCGCGATGATCGACGTCCTCGACTACGGATGTACGGGCCCCGAACCGGTGTACGGCGAACGCGCGTGGCTCGATGTATGCCAACGGCTGCGCGCGCGCCTGTCGGCCGAGCATTTCGCACGCTTCGCGCAAGGCATGCGCCTGTGGGCCACCACGGCCGGATTGCAGATCATCGGCCACCAGAAGGCCGAACCGGCCGCCGTGCCGCAGTACGAAACGATCCGGCGCCACACGAGCGGCATGAATCCGTGCCTGGCACTGGCGGACGTGGCCAATTCCGGCGCAGTCCCGCCCGATACGTTTCACCGGCCGGAGATCCAGGCGCTGGGCCGCCACGCAAACCATATCGTGTCCTGGAGCAACGACATCCAGAGTATCGGGATCGAAGCACGCCAGCCTGGCCAGTTCCGGAACATGGTGATGGTTCACGCGTCGCGCGGTCATTCGCTGCAGGCCGGCATCGACTATACGGCCGCCCGCGTGCGCGCCGAGATCGGCGAGTTCGTCCAGTGCGCCGATGCGCTCGTGCAGCATGCCGACACGCGCGTGCGCGGACTCGTCGACGGCTACCGGTACTGGATACGCGGCTATCTGGATTGGGTGGCGCGGGATACGCAGCGCTATGCGGCTGCGTTCGCGGCAGGCGATGCGGACGATCGCAGCCTGATCGCGCTGTCGGAGAACGCGGCGCGCGGCTGAACAGCCTGCGCGCCGCGCCCGGTCAGATCTCGATCTTCGTGCCGAGCTCGACGACGCGGTTCGCCGGAATCGAGAAGAAGTCGGTCGGCTTCGCGGCGTTCTGGTGCATCCACGCGAACACGCGCTCGCGCCAGATCGACATCCCGGGCAGATGCGTCGGTACGACGGTTTCGCGCGCGAGGAAGAACGACGTGTCCATCAGCTCGAACGTCATGTCGTGCGTCCGGCCGAATTCCTCGAGCACGGCCTTCACGTCCGGCGTCTCGTTGAAGCCGTACTCGGCCTTGACGATGTACAACCCGCCGCCCGCATCGCGCGCGGTCTGGCGCCGGTCGTCGCGCACGTAGGGAATGTCGCGCGTGACGAACGTCAGGAAAATGGTCCGCTCGTGCAGCACCTTGTTGTGCTTCAGGTTGTGCAGCAGGCTGACGGGCACGAGCCTGTCGTTGCCGGTCAGGTAGATCGCGGTGCCCGACACGCGATGCGGCGGATGCGCCAGCAGCCCCTGCAGGAACGGCTCGAGCGGAATACCGTCGGCCGCCGTGCGCTCCTTGACGATGTGGCGCCCCTTGTACCAGGTCATCAGCAGGAAGAACAGCAGCGCGCCGATGCCGAGCGGCAGCCAGCCGCCCTGCGCGACCTTCAGCAGGTTCGCGCCGAAGAAGCCGAGGTCGACCGCGAGGAACACCGCGATGATCGCGCCGACCAGCAGCCGGTTCCAGTTCCACACCTTTACCATCACGACGCACGCGAGCACGGTCGTGATCACCATCGTCGCCGTCACCGCGATGCCGTACGCGGCCGCGAGGTTGTCGGAGCTCTTGAAGCCGATCACGATGCAGAGGATCACGGCCAGCAGCAGCCAGTTCACGACCGGCACGTAGATCTGGCCGATCGCGAGTTCGGACGTGTGCAGCACCTTCATGCGCGGCACGTAGCCGAGCTGGATCGCCTGCGACGTCAGCGAATAGGCGCCCGAGATCACGGCCTGCGACGCGATCACGGTCGCGACCGTCGACAGCACGACGAGCGGCAGCAGCCCCCATTCGGGCGCCAGCAGGAAGAACGGGTTTTCGATCGCTTTCGGGTTCTGGATCAGCAGCGCGCCCTGGCCGAAGTAGTTCAGCACGAGCGACGGCATCACGAGCCCGTACGCGGCGATCCGGATCGGCTTCGCACCAAAGTGGCCCATGTCCGCGTAAAGCGCTTCCGCACCGGTCAGCACCAGCACGACCGAGCCGAGCACGACGTAGGCCTGCAGCAGGTGATCGGCCATGAACGACGCCGCGTAATACGGATTGATGGCCGCGATGATGCCCGGCACGCGAACGATGTGGTACACGCCGAGCGCCGCGATCACGACGAACCACAGCACCATGATCGGGCCGAACAGCTTGCCGACCAGTGCGGTGCCGTGGCGCTGGATCCAGAACAGCGCGATCAGGATCACGATCGTGATCGGCAGCACGAGATGGGACAGGTGCGGCGTCGCGATTTCGAGACCTTCGACCGCCGACATCACCGAGATCGCCGGCGTGATCACCGCATCGCCGTAGAACATGCACGCGCCGAAGATCCCGAGCGCCATCAGCGCACCCGCGACGCGGGTCTTCGAGTCGAGCGGCCGCAGCGACAGCGCCATCAGCGCGAGCACGCCGCCTTCGCCGTTGTTGTCGGCCCGCATCACGAACAGCAGGTACTTGATGCCGACCACCAGGATGATTGCCCAGAACAGCAGCGAGATCACGCCGAGAATCGACCCTTCGGTGAGTGGAATGCCGTGTGCGGGGCTGAACGCCTCCTTCAGCGAATACAGCGGGCTGGTGCCGATGTCGCCGAACACGACGCCGATGGCTGCTATCGCTAGCGCCCGCATCGAGTGTTGTTGCGTCGAATGCGGCGCGTGTGCGGCGTCGGTCGCGTGGATCGTGTCGTTCATATGAAGCGTAATAATCGGGTCCGGGTCGGACAAAACGAGCGCTATTCTACTCGCGCCCCCGTGAAACGCCGCCCTGCTCTGTTGCCGTGGAACCACGTGATCCACGCTGCGCATGCAATCCTGCGCGAGCTGTGGCAGGGCTGCCATCATAGCCGGGGCCGCGCCGTCTGCCTACCCGATCCGCCAAATGCATCGCCCCGCGCACCCGGCGCGACAATGAAAAACGGCGCCGCAAGCGGCGCCGTACAAGGCTTTCCTTCGATCGGCCAGGCGCTTACGCACCCGAACCGTCGCGCTGCGCGCGACCGCGCTTGATCCATGCCTCGAGGTTGTGCGGACGCACCGTGTCCCATTCCTCGAACGGCTGATGAATCCACGGATTCGTCGGCAGGAACTGCGTGTGATAGTCGGGCTTGACCTTCGAGCAACCCTTGTACCAGAGCACGGCCGAGCGCACGGCCGTCACGGACGGGTAACGCTCCTTCAGGTGCTCCTGAACGCGCGCGAGCGTGACGCCCGAATCGACGAGATCGTCGACCAGCAGCACGTTGCCCGCGAGGTTGCCGCGCGTCATCGTGATGTACTGTGCGATGTCGAGCTCACCCTGCTCGGTGCCGGCCGCTTCGCGGTACGAACTCGTCGCGAGGATCGCGAGCGGCACGTCGTAGATGCGCGACAGCTGGTCGCCGACGCGCAGGCCGCCGCGCGCGAGGCACAGGATCTGGTCGAACTTCCAGCCCGACGCGTGCACCTGGAGCGCGAGCAGCTCGATCAGACGGTGATACTCGTCCCAGCCTACCCACAGGTTCTTGTCGTCGTTGCGCGGATCGGTCATCAAGTCTGCCGCCGTCATCGTGATTTGCTGCGTCATCTGGAATTACACCTTGAACGGATGGCGGAGCAGGATCGTTTCGTCGCGGTCCGGACCCGTCGACACCATGTCGACCGGCACGCCAGCCACTTCCTGGACGCGGGACAGGTATGCCTGCGCGTTCGCCGGCAGCGCATCCCACGTCTTGATGCCGACCGTGCTTTCCTTCCAGCCGGGGAACGTTTCGTACACGGGCTCGCAACGGGCTACGTCGGCCGCGCCGCGCGGCAGGATGTCCACATCCTTGCCGTCGATCTTGTAGCCGACGCACAGCTTGACTTCGTCGAGACCGTCGAGCACGTCGAGCTTCGTCATGCACAGGCCCGACACGCCGTTGATCTGGATCGAGCGGCGCAGCGCGGCTGCGTCGAGCCAGCCCGTGCGGCGCGGACGGCCGGTGACCGAACCGAATTCCTTGCCGACGTTCGCCAGCGTGACGCCGACCTGGTCCTGACGCTGCGGATTGTCCGCATCGTACAGCTCGCTCGGGAACGGACCCGAACCGACGCGCGTGCAATACGCCTTCGTGATGCCGAGGATGTAGTTGAGCTTCTGCGGACCGACGCCCGCGCCGGCCGACGCAGCACCCGCGACGCAGTTGCTCGACGTGACGAACGGATAGGTGCCGTGATCGATGTCGAGCAGCGTGCCTTGCGCGCCTTCGAACAACAGGTTCTGGCCCGCGTTGTTCGCGTCGTACAGACGGCGCGACACGTCGGCCACCATCGGCTTCAGGCGGTCGGCATAGCCGAGCATCGTGTCGAGCGTGGCCTGGAAATCGACGGCTGCGCCGCCCAGGTACTGGGTCAGCACGAAATTGTGGAAATCGAGGTTTTCGCGCAGGCGGTCGGCGAAGGTCTTCGCGTCGAACAGGTCCTGCACGCGCAGCGCGCGGCGGCCGACCTTGTCTTCGTACGCAGGGCCGATGCCGCGGCCCGTCGTGCCGATCTTGCCCGCGCCCTTGCGCGCTTCGCGCGCCTGGTCGATCGCGATGTGGTACGGCAGGATCAGCGTCGTGGCTTCGGAGATGAACAGACGGTCGCGCACGTTCACGCCGGCTTCTTCGAGCTCGCCGATTTCCTTGAACAGTGCTTCGGGGGACAGGACGACGCCGTTGCCGATGTAGCAGGCGACGCCTTCACGCATGATGCCCGACGGAATGAGGCGCAAGATCGTTTTCTTGCCGCCGATGATGAGGGTGTGGCCGGCGTTGTGACCGCCCTGGAAACGCACGACGCCCTGAGCGTGGTCCGTCAGCCAGTCGACGATCTTGCCCTTGCCTTCATCACCCCATTGCGTTCCCACGACGACGACATTGCGCCCGGGAGTCACGTTCACTGCGCTGGCAGACATGTTGATTCGTTAGCTGGTTAAAAACGTATTCTACCTATGTTCGCGGGCGATTCCGAATTTTTCCGTTTCGCTTCAACGATATGCACGCCGAAGCACGGCCCGCGAACGCCTCTTTATCGGGGTTCGACCACCCATGCGCCGTTGCGCTCGACGAGCGAACGATCGCATGCGAACTCGTCGAGCACGTGATCGTGACCCGGCAGCGCCTGGATCACGACTTCGCCCGCATCGCGCAGCGCGGCGACGGCCGCGCCCAGCGCGTCGTCCTGCGCCCACGGCGCGAGAATCGCGGTGCCGCGCGCCTCGACCGGCGAGATCCGCGCGAGTTCGCGCAGGTCGAGCGAGAAGCCCGTGGCCGGCCGCGCACGGCCGTACGCCTGCCCGACGTGGTCGTAACGGCCGCCGCGCGCGATCGCGTTCGGCACGCCGTCGATGTACGCGCTGAACATCGCGCCGCTGTGGTACGCATAACCGCGCAGGTCGGCGAGGTCGATCGCCACTTCCGCGCCCTTCGCCTGCGCCGCGAGCTGCGCCAGATCGTCGAGCGCCTGCGTGATTTCGGGCAGCACCGGCAGGCGCGCACGCGCCTCGGCGAGCACGCTCGCATCGCCGTAAAGGCTCGGCAGCGCGCGCAGCGCGGCGCGCGTATCGGCGCCGAGATCGTCGGTGAGTTCGTTCAGCAGCGGCACGTCCTTGCCCGACAGCGCGTCGTACAGCGACTCGCCGCGCTCGGCGGCCTGCGCGTCGCGCGCCAGCAGCGCCGCGAGCACGCCCGCGTGGCCGAGGTCGAGACGGATGCGCGACAGGCCCGCGAGGTGCAGCGCGTCGAGCATCAGCTGCTGGATCTCGAGATCGGCTTCCAGCCCGGCATGACCGTAAATTTCGGCGCCGATCTGAATCTGCTCGCGCGTCGCGTGCAGCCCGCGCGGACGCGTATGCATCACGTGGCCCGCGTAGCAGAGGCGCGTCACGCCCTGACGGTTCAACAGGTGCGCGTCGATCCGTGCCACCTGCGGCGTGATGTCGGCACGCAGGCCGAGCGTACGGCCCGACAGCTGGTCGACCAGCTTGAAGGTGCGCAGGCGCAGGTCGGTGCCGCCGCTCGTCAGCAGCGACTCGAGATACTCGAGCAGCGGCGGCATCACCATTTCATAGCCGTACGAACGGAAGCGGTCGAGCAGCCTGCGGCGCAGCTCCTCGATCTTGCGCGCTTCCGACGGCAGCACGTCGGCGATATTCTCGGGAAGTAACCAGGTCGACATCGGTACGGTCCTACGACGGGAAACGGCGCGCGCCACGCGCGCCGCGAGTTGAATCGGAACTTCGGAATCGGGCGGGACGAACGGCGGATGCGCCGTCCGGATCAGGTCCCCGGTCAGGTCGCGAGCAGCAGCAGCACGAGCCCGAGCACCATCACGATCAGCCCGCCGATCCGGATATGATGCGGCGGCCGCTCGGCTATTCTACGAAACGTGTCGCGCCAGGCGACGGGAAACACGAAGGGGAACGCCCCCTCGATGATCAACATCAGCGCTACTGCGAGCAACAACGAGCCAGCCAGGTCCATGCGAGCGACGGCGCCGCTCGACGCGGCGCCCCAAGGTCAATGTTTGCGGGGAGCAGGTGCCGCCGGTGCGGCACCGCCCGTCGGGCTGCGCATGAAGCGGAAGAACTCGCTGTCGGGGTCGACGACGATGATGTCGTTGCGCTTGAACGTATTCCGGTAGGCCTGCAGGCTCGCGTAGAACTGATAGAACTGCGGATCGCGGCCGAACGCATCGGCGGCGATCGTCGCGGCCTTGGCGTCGCCTTCGCCCTTGATCGTCTGCGCGGACTTGTAGGCATTCGCGAGCACGGCCTGCTGTTCGCGTTCGGCGTCGGCCTTGATCTGCTCGACGTCCGCCGCACCTTGCGCACGCACCTGCGCTGCCTGATCGCGCAGCGCGCCGATCATCCGTTGATAGACGGCGTCCGTCTGGGCGGCCGGCAGGTCGACACGCGTCAGCTGGACGTCGACCACGTCGACGCCGAAGCCGGACGCCTTTGCCCTGGCCGCATCGCGTGCCGCATCGGCGATCGCGCGCTGGCCGCCCAGGGCGTCGTCAAGCGCGCGCTGGCCGAACGCATCGCCGAGCGCGCTCTTCAGCACGCCGCCCAGGCGTTCGGCGGCCGCCGCCGGGTCGCCGCCCGTTGCCGTGAAATACTGCATCGGATCGCTGATCCGGTACTTCACCGCATACGCGACGAGCAGGTCGTGCTTGTCCTGGGTTGCCAGCTGCAGCGGATCGGACGATTCGAGCGATTGCAGGCGCGTGTCGATCAGCGTCGCCGTCTGCAGCGGCGGCGGCAGCTTGAAGTGGATGCCGGGGCCCGCGAGTTCGGGCTGTGCGCCGTCGCGGCCCGACAGCACGGCCGCGTGGCGCGGATCGACGGTCAGGACCGTCGAGGATGCCGCGAAGGCAACGATCACGATTGCGACGACGAGCGCAATGATTCGGTTCATGTTCTGCGCTCCCCGTTACTTCGTATCGTCTTCGCGCGACCGGCTGCGAAACGCTTCGCGCGATCGCAGCACGTCGACACCCGACGCCGCGGCGGCAGGCGCCGCGCTTGCGGGCACGGCTGCAGCGGCGGCCGGTGCGACGGCGGCTGGCGCCGACGCCGCATCGGCCGCGGACGCCGCGGCGTTTTGCCGCCCCTGTTCGACGAGCTTGTCGAGCGGCAGATACACGACGCTGTTGCCGCCCTTGTTGCCGACGAATACCTTCGTCGCGTTCGAATAGATTTCCTGCATCGTCTCGAGGTACATCCGCTCGCGGATCACCGCGGGCGCCTTCGAGTACTGCGCGTAGACCTGCTTGAAGCGGTCGGCATCGCCCTCGGCTTGCGTGACCACGCGATCGGCATACGCCTTCGCTTCGTCGACGAGCTTCGCGGCATCGCCCTGCGCCTTCGGCAGCAGGTCGCTTGCATAGGCCTGCGCGGCGCGCTTCGCGGCCTCGCGCTCGTCGCGTGCCTTCGCGACTTCCGCGTAGGCGGCTTGCGTCTGCTCGGGCGCCGCGACGTTCTGCATCGTGACGGCCGTCACTTCGAGCCCCGACTGGTAACGGTCGAGATCGCGCTGGATCGCGCTGGACAGCTGCTCGCGCAGCGCATCACGGTCCTGGTTCAGCATGTCGGCCGCGCTGCGCGTGCCGACGATCGCACGCACCGCCGCCTGCGCGGCCTGCGAGACGCTGCGCTCGGGATCGACGCTGCGGAACAGGTAATCGGTGGCGGAACGGATCCGGTACTGGACGATGAAACGCACGTCGACGATGTCGGCATCGCGCGTCAGCATCGCGGCTTCCTTCACGTTCGCGAGACGCACGACGTTGTTGCGGCCGATCTCGATCGAGCGGACCTGCGACGTATCGACGATCTCGTGCGACGCGAACGGATACGGCGCGCGCCAGTGCACGCCCTGGCCGACCGTGCCCGACAGCTTGCCGAGCTGCAGCACGACGCCCGTCTGGCCGTCCTGCACGACGAACAGCCCGCTGCCCGCGTAGACCGCGACCAGCACGCCGATCACGATGCCGACACCGACCCGTGCGGCCCGGCCGTTGTCAGGCCGGAAGCCGTTGCCGCCCTTGCCGCCGAACAGGCCGCTCAGGCGCCGGTTGAAGTTGCGCCACATCTCGTCGAGATCGGGCGGACCATCGCCGTCGCCGCCTTGCGGACGCTTCGATTCGTTCGCTCGCGGACGGGATCCGTCTTTGCCATTGCCCTCGCCGCGTCCCCAGCGGGGATCGTTGATCGACAGCAAGGCGCGCATCCGCCGCCAGGTACTCCGCTCGTTGTATTCGTTCACCAGAGTTTGTTCACCAGATAAGACGCCGGCGAACCGGCCGGGACCGGTTAGCGCCCGTGTTCGGAAATCGTGTGGTCTTCGTGTGGTTCAGCGGGTGCGCCGTCGAGCGCGTCGCTGGGTAACGTCGCGCTGGAGAGGTGTTCCGCGGAGGCGATTTCGGCGATGGCGGCACGCAACGTATCAAGACCCTGACCAGTGCGCGCGCTCAAAAAGACGCGCGAAATATTACCATATTCGTCCCGCTCGACCGCGTCGCCGCGGGCCGCCAGCTCGGGCACGGCGTCGATCTTGTTGAACACCAGCACCTGCCGGATCGTGTCCGCGCCAATCTCGTGCAGCACGCCGTTGACCTGCTCGATCTGTTCGAGCCTGACCGCGCTCGACGCATCGACCACGTGCAGCAGCAGATCCGCGTGGATCGTTTCCTCGAGCGTCGCGCGAAATGCCGCGACGAGCTGGTGAGGCAGCTCGCGGATGAACCCGACCGTATCCGACACGACGATCTGGCCGACCTCGTCGCCGAGGTACACACGGCGCGACGTCGTATCGAGCGTGGCGAACAGCTGGTCGGCCGCGTAGGCCTGCGCTTTCGTCAGCGCATTGAACAGCGTCGACTTGCCCGCGTTCGTATAGCCGACGAGCGACACCGACATCGTGCCGCTGCGCGCGCGCTGCCGGCGCTGCGTGCTGTGCTGCCGGCGCAACCGGTCGAGCCGCGACTTCAGCATCTTGATGCGCTCGCCGATCAGCCGGCGGTCGGTTTCGAGCTGCGTTTCGCCGGGGCCGCGCAGGCCGATACCGCCCTTCTGCCGTTCAAGGTGGGTCCACGCACGAATGAGCCGCGTCGACAGGTATTGCAGCTGCGCGAGTTCGACCTGCAGCTTGCCTTCGTGGCTGCGGGCGCGCTGCGCGAAGATGTCGAGGATGAGGCTCGTGCGGTCGACCACACGCCTGTTAAGTGCCTGCTCCAGATTGCGTTGTTGGGCCGGCGCGAGCGCGTGGTTGAAGATGACGATTTCGACGTTGTGCGCGTCGCACGCAAGCCGCAGTTCTTCGGCTTTGCCGCTGCCGATGAACATCTTGGCATCGGGACTGGAGCGACGACCTGTGAGGGTGACGGCGGGACGGGCCCCCGCACTGGAGGCGAGAAGACTGAGTTCTTCGAGGCTGGCTTCGAAATCGGTCTTGCCGAAATCGATGCCGACGAGCGCTGCGTTGATCAAATTATCGGGTGTCAAGATAAGGCGGCTGGCATCGGTCGCTCGCGGCGACCGGATGCCGGCCGCTGCGATAGGTTAGGACGAGGCTTCCGCGTCCGGGTGGAAATTCACCGGGCGCGCCGGCACGACCGTCGAGATGGCGTGCTTGTAGACCATCTGGGTCACCGTATTACGGAGCAACACGACGTACTGGTCGAACGATTCAATGTTCCCTTGGAGCTTGATGCCGTTGACGAGGTAGATCGAAACGGGAACGTGCTCTTTGCGCAGTGCGTTCAAAAACGGGTCTTGTAACAATTGCCCTTTGTTGCTCATGGCGTACTCCATCTTTTTTTGCAGGTTGATCTGGATTGGCGAGGAAGAAAAAGAGATCCGGCGCCAATCGCTACACTATAGCTGATTTTGCCTGCCCCGCCCGGGGCATAGGCCTTGCGGCCTATCCCTTGCGGGGCGTGCTTCAGCCCTTGTCCGCGTACGGATTGTTCGACGAACGGAACTCTATGCGCAATGGAGTCCCGGTCAGCGAGAAAGTTTCGCGGAACCGGTTTTCGAGGTAGCGCTTGTAGGTTTCCGTGACCGCGTCGAGCGCGTTGCCGTGGATGACGATCAGCGGCGGATTCTGGCCGCCCTGGTGCGCGTAGCGCAGCTTCGGGCGCACCGGGCCGCGACGGCGCGGCTGCTGGAATTCGACGGCCTCGATCAGCGCGCGCGTGAGCTTCGGCGTCGGCAGCTTCGCCATCGCCGCCGCGTACGCGTCGTCGACCGAGCGCATCAGCGCGCCGATGCCCGTCTTCTTCGCGGCCGAAATGAAGTGCGACTTCGCGAAATCGAGGAACTTCAGCTTGCGGGTCAAATCCGCTTTCGCGCGGTCGCGCGCGTGTTCGTCAAGGCCATCCCACTTGTTGACGCCGATCACGAGCGCACGGCCCTGCTCGACGACGAAGCCGGCGATGTGCGCGTCCTGGTCGGAAATGTCCTGCTGCGCATCCAGCAGAAGAATGACGACGTTCGCATCGGAGATCGACTGCAGCGTCTTCACGACCGAGAACTTCTCGATCGCCTCGAACACCTTGCCGCGGCGGCGCAGGCCGGCCGTGTCGATCAGCGTGTATTTCTTGCCGTTACGCTCGAAGTCGACGTAGATCGAATCGCGCGTCGTGCCCGGCATATCGAACGCGATCACGCGATCTTCGCCGATCAGCGCGTTCACGAGCGTCGACTTGCCGACGTTCGGACGGCCGACGATCGCGATCTTGATGCCGCGCGACGGATCGTTCTCGTCCTCTTCCTCCGGACGGTCGGCGTACGCAACCTCGAGCGCCTCGTTGATCATGTCGGTCACGCCGTCGCCGTGCGCGGCCGAGATCGCGCGCGGGTCGCCGAGCCCGAGTTCGTAGAAGTCGGCCGCGACCGACGTGTACTTCATCCCCTCGGCCTTGTTGACGACGAGGAAGATCGGCCGGCCGGTCTTGCGCAGGTAGTCGGCGATCGACTTGTCCTGCGGCGCGAGCCCGTTGCGGCCGTCGACGATGAACACGACGATGTCGGCTTCCTCGACGGCCTGCCGCGTCTGGCGTGCCATCTCGTGCAGGATGCCGTCCTTCGCGACGGGTTCGAAGCCGCCCGTATCGACGACCAGGTACGGCCGTTCGCCGACGCGCCCTTCGCCGTAATGGCGATCGCGCGTCAGGCCCGGCAGGTCGGCGACCAGCGCATCGCGCGAGCGCGTGAGCCGGTTGAACAGCGTGGATTTCCCCACATTGGGGCGCCCAACGAGGGCAATGACCGGTTTCATCTGTGTTTTCTACGGTGAAGCGCAGCAGCGGGAGGCCCGCTGCTGCGGGCGGCTGCGCTGAATGAAAATATCACGAATTCGCGCCGCGCCGGATGCGCGCGCCCGGCGCGCGTTGCGCGCCGTCGTCTTTCGTCTCGAACTGCCTTTCAAATACCGAGCGGCCGGGAGCACCGGCCGCCTTCTTGCTGCGCGGCCAGGGCGCGGGACAAGCCCGCCGCACCGCAGCCGCACGTATTTCTGCGTGTCAGCGCGGACGGAACCCGTACAGGCCACCGTCCTTCGTCTGCACGACGAGCGTATTGCCCGCGAGGACCGGCGCCGCCGTAATCGCGCTGCCGTCGGTCTTCATCCGTGCGATGAAGCTGCCGTCTTCGCGCGACAGGAAGTGCACGAAGCCCTTGTAATCGCCCATCACGACCGCATGCCCGAGCAGGTACGGCACGCCGACGTCACGGCTCTTCAGCTTGTCGTTGCGCCACAGCTGGTTGCCCGATGCCGCGTCGTACGCCGTCACGACCGACCAGTCGTCGCCGCCGGCGACCACCGAATCGTCCTGCGCAAGACCGCTGCGGCTCGAGAACGCCTTTTCCCACAGCGGGCGGCCCGAGTTCGCATCGAAACAGCCGAGCTGACCCTGGAACGTCACCGCGCACGCTTCCGCGCCCACGAGCGTCGGCGGACCGCTGACGTCGTTGATGCGCTCGACCTCGGTCACGCCCTTCGGGAACGACACCGGAGTCTGCCAGAACGGCTCGCCCGTCTGCAGGTTGATCGCGACGAGACCGCCGCCGGGGAAGCCCGCCAGCACCGCCGCGTCACCCGCGAACGTCATGCCGGCCGACACGCGCAGGTTCAGCGGCACGGCGCGGTTGCGGTAGTTCCACTTCTGCTCGCCCGTCTGTGCGTTGAACGCGATCACCTGGCCGTCGATCGTGCGGACGATCACGAGGCCGTTGCCGACGAGCGGCGGCGAGAAGATCTCGCCCTGCACGCTGGTCTTCCACAGCTGCTTGCCGTCCGGGCCCAGCACGAACACGCCGCCCTTCAGCGCACCGACCGCAGTCAGGTTGCCGTCGCTGCCGACACCGGCCGACAGGTCCGAACCGACCTTCGAACGCCAAAGCGTCTGGCCCGTCTTCGCGTCGATCTTCTCGACCGAACCGTTTTCGCCCGCCGCATAGACGGCGTCGCCCACGGCCACCGGCGAGAACAGGTAGCGTCCGCCCTTGCCGACGCTCGCCTTCCAGACCTGTTGCACGTCCATGACGGGCTTGAACTCGGTCAGCGGCGTCGGCACGCGACGCGCGTCCTTCGACGACGAGCAAGCCGCCAATGCGAGGACAGCCGCCGCGCAGGCAACGGGCACAGCGTAACGTTTCAGCAAATTCATCGGTTAGCGAAGCAGAAGTTAAGAGGTTGAGGGGACCGCGGTTCAGCCGCCGAGCGCGTCCAGCTTGAACTGCACGAGCTGGCGCGCAGACTGGTCGTCCTTCGACAGGCCGTCGAGCGCGAGCTTGTATGCGGCGCGCGCATCGTCGGTCTTGCCTTGCGCGGCCAGCAGATCGCCGCGGCGATCGGCCACGAGGCCCTTGAATGCATCGACCGGCGTACCCGACAGCAGCGTGAGGCCCGCGTCGTACGCCTTTTCGTCGAGCAGCAGCGACGCGAGACGCAGCTTCGCGATCTGCTTGTACTCGTCGTCCTTGGCGTGATCGACGGCCCATTGCAGCTGCGCCTTCGCGCCTGCCGCATCGCCGGCCGCGTACAGCGTCTTCGCGGCCGCGAGCGCCGTCATCTGCGCATACGGCGTGCTGCCGAACTTGTCTTCCATGTCGGCGGCCGCACGGGCCATCGTCGCCTTGTCGTTCGCGGCGGCGGCCTTCTGGACCTGCTCGTACAGCCCGGACGCCTCGGCCGCCTGACGGCGCTGCCAGTAGTTCCAGCCGTTGAAACCGGCCGCGACGACGAGCGCCGCGAGCACGATCCACGTGGTGAGGTTGCCCCAGCGGGCCCACCACGCCTTGAGACTTTCAATCGATTCTTGTTCGTCGTGATAACTCATCGGCGAGCGATTCCTTCCTGTTCAAGCCTTTCTTGTCGAGCGAATGCCAGCGCGATCAGTCGTCGCCGTCTTCGGCGGATGCAACCATCGCATTGATTAGGAATTCGGTCAAGCTTTCGACCGGTACGGTCTGCTGAACGTTCTTTTCCCCGTCCGCGCCCGCACCGCGCAGCGCTTTCACGCCCACCGTGCCGTTCGCGACCTCTTCTTCGCCGAAGATCACCGCAAACGCGGCGCCGCTCGCGTCGGCCCGCTTCATCTGCGACTTGAAGCTTGCCGTCGCGCCGTCGGCGCTGCAGTGGAAGATCACGTCGAGGCCCGTATCGCGCAGGCGCTCGGCCGCGATGAACGCCTGTTCGCGCGCGGTCTCGCCCTGGTGCACGACGTACACGTCGACGCCTTCCTGCTCGGGCGCGAGATCCTCCTCCTTCAGCAGCTCGAGGATGCGCTCGATGCCCATCGCCCAGCCGCACGCGGCGGTCGGCTTGCCGCCGAGCTGCTCGATCAGCGGATCGTAGCGGCCGCCGGCTGCAACCGTGCCCTGCGCGCCGAGCTTGTCGGTCACCCACTCGAACACGGTCAGGTTGTAGTAATCGAGGCCGCGCACGAGACGCGGGTTGATCTTGAACGGGATGTTGTTCGCGAGCAGCAGGCGCTGCAGCCCTTCGAAGTGCGCGCGCGACTCGTCGCCGAGGAAGTCGATCAGCTTCGGCGCGTTCTGCGCGATCTCCTGCAGCGCCGGATTCTTCGTGTCGAGCACGCGCAGCGGGTTCGTATACAGGCGGCGCTTGGCGTCCTCGTCGAGCACGTCGGCGAACTGTTCGAGATACTTGATCAGCTCGACGCGGTGCGCGGCGCGTTCTTCAGCGAGACCGAGCGAGTTGATCTCGAGCTTGATGCCGGTCAGGCCGAGGTCGTCCCACAGGCGCTGGCACATCATGATGATCTCGGCATCCGCATCGGGGCCCGCAAAGCCGAGCGCCTCGACGCCGACCTGGTGGAACTGGCGATAGCGGCCGCGCTGCGGACGCTCGTGACGGAACATCGGGCCGATGTACCACAGGCGCTTCGGGCCGTCGTACAGCATGTTGTGCTCGATCGACGCGCGCACGACGGCCGCGGTGTTTTCCGGGCGCATCGTCAGGTTTTCGCCGTTCAGCGCGTCGGTGAAGCTGTACATCTCCTTCTCGACGATGTCGGTGACTTCACCGATGCCGCGCGTGAAAAGCTGCGTGTGTTCGACGATCGGCGTGCGGATGTTCTGGTAGCCGTACGCGCGCAGCAGCGATTTCACGGTAGCTTCGAAGAATTCCCACAGGCCGGCATCCTGCGGAAGGATGTCGTTCATGCCTTTGACGCCGGTGAGCTTCTCGATCTTGCGTTTCTGTTCAGTCATCGTTCTGTGTATGGACGAATTAGTTCAGGGCCTCGGTGCGGCCGTAATTGCGTGCGACGTAGTCGCTGACGATCTGCTGGAATTCCTCGGCGATCCGCTCGCCGCGCAGTGTCTTGACCTTCTCGCCGTCGATGAAGACGGGCGCGGCCGGGTTCTCGCCCGAACCCGGCAGGCTGATGCCGATGTTCGCGTGCTTCGATTCGCCCGGGCCGTTGACGATGCAGCCCATTACCGCGACGTTCATCTTCTCGACGCCCGGATATTCCTTGCGCCAGACCGGCATCTGCTCGCGCAGGTAGGTCTGGATCTGCATCGCGAGTTCCTGGAACAGCGTGCTCGTCGTGCGGCCGCAGCCCGGGCACGCGATCACCATCGGCGCGAACGAGCGCAGGCCCATCGTCTGCAGGATTTCCTGGCCGACGATCACTTCGCCGGTGCGCGGCGCGCCCGGTTCCGGCGTCAGCGAGATGCGGATCGTGTCGCCGATCCCTTCCTGCAGCAGCACGCCGAGCGCGGCCGTCGACGCGACGATGCCCTTCGAGCCCATGCCGGCCTCGGTCAGCCCGAGGTGCAGCGCGAAGCCGCAGCGGCGGCCGAGCTCGCGGTACACGGCGATCAGGTCCTGCACGCCGCTGACCTTGCACGACAGCACGATGCGGTCGCGGCCGAGACCGAGTTCGACCGCACGTTCGGCCGAGCTGATCGCCGACTGGATCAGTGCCTCGTACATCACGCTTTGCGCGCCCCACGGCTGCGAACGCGCACCGTTCTCGTCCATCATGCGCGCGAGCAGGTCCTGGTCGAGACTGCCCCAGTTCACGCCGATTCGCACGGCCTTGTCGTACTTGGCCGCGGCCTCGATCATCAGTGCGAACTGCGTGTCGCGCTTCGCGCCCTGGCCGACGTTGCCGGGGTTGATCCGGTATTTCGACAGCGCCTCCGCGCAGCCCGGGTAATCGCGCAGCAGCAGGTGGCCGTTGTAATGGAAATCGCCGACGAGCGGCACGGTCACGCCCATCCGGTCGAGCTGCTCGCGGATCGCCGGCACGGCGGCCGCGGCCTCGGGCGTGTTGACCGTGATGCGCACCAGTTCGGAGCCCGCGTTCGCGAGTTCCTTGATCTGGATCGCCGTGCCGATCGCGTCGGCCGTGTCGGTATTCGTCATCGACTGCACGCGCACCGGCGCGTCGCCGCCGATCGTCACGAGTTGCCCGCCCCAGCGGACATCCACCGCATGCGATACGCGGCGCGGCTGATGCCCGCCGAACACCGGCTCGGTTGAACAAATCTGACTGCTGCGTGGGGATTGAGCTTCGGATTGCATCGATAGATCCATTTACGCGGAATGCGCCGCGGCGCGGCGCACGAATTGAAAAAGCGCCGTGCCCTCACGGCCTGCCGATAGCGACGACAGGCCTTCGTCACGGCGCTTGACGTCAGGGCAACGTGAACCGTGCCACATTACCCCGCGCTGCCGAATATTTTGCCGGATCGACAGGTTTTCCGTCGAACGCGACTGCGTCGAGGCCTGCCTTGTTGCCGATCGTGACCTTGAACGGCCCGTCGCCGGCGACCTGCTTCGTCTCGCCGGCCCGCACCAGCGCCGAGAACAGCTCCTTGCCATTCTTGTCGCGCACGCTGAACCAGCAATCCTGCTTGACCTTCAGTTCGACCATCGACTGGCCTGCCGCCACCACGACGCTCGCCGGCTGGGCCGGCGCGGCGGCGCTTGCTGCCGTCGTGGCCGCGACCGGCTGCGATGCAGCGGCCGTCGCGACCGGCGCCACGGGCGCCGGGACAGCGGATGCAATCGCCTGCGGCGGGGCCGCCGATGCCGCCGCGGGGGCCGGAACCTCATTGGCGGTGACGGTCGACGCGCCGCTCGCGGCGGCTTCCTCGACAGACGCCGCCGACGCAGCCGGCGCGCTCGCCGCCGACGCGTGCTCCGCGTCGTTGCCCTTGAAGCGCGCGAGCAGGCTCGACGAATCGCCGCCAGTGTGCCACATCAGTACGGCGACCACCGCGACGACGACGATTGCCGTTCCCCACAGCCAAGGATGATGGCGCGACGAGCCGCCCAGCGGAATCGACACGCGGCCGCGCGGCAGATCCGTGCCCGACGACGCGGGCATCGACAGGTCGACTTCCGGCACCCCGCGCTCACGGCGCAATGCCTGCGCGAACGGTTCCGGATCGACGCCGAGCATCTTCGCGTAGCTGCGCACGACACCGAGCGCGAACGTCACGCCGGGCAAATGGCTGATGTCGCCGGCCTCGAGCGCCCGCAGCTTCTGCGGTGCGACCTTGAGTCGCGCCGACACGTCGTCGACCGACCAGCCTTTCGTCTCCCGAAGCTGCGCCAGCCGGCTGCCGACCGCAGCCAGCGATTCCAGTCCCGCCGGTGCCGGTTTCGCGGCATTCGTCTCTGCGCCGTTTGTCGGCTGCGGCTCACTCATCCTTGTCCTCGCGTCGATTCTTCTTCACTGGCGAGCGCCTCCGGCTCCCGCCGGCCGGCACCCGCAACTGTCCATACCATGCGCGGCGCCGAGGCGCCGCGACCGATCGCTATTCGCGTGCTGCACCGCCAAAGGGTTCGGGCGTCCCCGGCCAGGTGCCCCCGTCAAACTGCCCGAACTTCGATGATTTTTCCTGCTGCGCCCGTTCGTTCCGCCAGGCGCGTGCGGTCCTTCACCGCGCCGGCCAGCTGGCCGCACGCGGCATCGATGTCGTCGCCGCGCGTCTTGCGCACGGTCGTGACGACACCCGCGTCGATGAGGACCTGGGCGAAGCGCTTGATCTGCTCGGGCTTCGAGCGGATGAGGCCCGATTCCGGAAACGGATTGAACGGGATCAGATTGAACTTGCACGGCACGTCGCGCGTGACGGCCAGCAGTTCGCGTGCATGTGCTTCGGTGTCGTTGACGCCGTCCAGCATGCAGTATTCGAAAGTGATGAAATCGCGCGGCGCGACTTTCAGATAGCGCTGACACGCAGCCATCAACTCGCGAAGCGGATACTTCTTGTTGAGCGGCACCAGCTCGTCGCGCAGCGCGTCGTTCGGCGCGTGCAGCGAAACGGCCAGCGCGACCGGCAACTCGGCACCGAGGCGGTCCATCATCGGCACCACGCCGGACGTGGACAGCGTGACGCGACGGCGCGACAGGCCGTACGCGTTGTCGTCGAGCATCAGCCGCATCGCGGGTACGACCGCACTGTAATTCAGGAGCGGCTCGCCCATGCCCATCATCACCACGTTGGTGACGACCCGTTCGGCCTTGCCGTTCGGGCCGGGCGCGCGGCCCAGCGACGCTCGCAACGCAAATTCGGCCATGCGGAGCTGGCCGATGATTTCGGCTGTCGACAGGTTGCGGGAAAAACCCTGCTTGCCCGTCGAGCAGAAGCGGCAGTTGACCGCACATCCGGCCTGCGACGACACGCACAGCGTGCCGCGCGTCTCTTCCGGGATGAACACGGTTTCGACCGCATTGCCGTTTCCGACGTCGATCAGCCACTTGCGCGTGCCGTCGGTGGAAACGTGATCGCTGGCGATATCGGGCATCACGATCGACGCACGGCCCTTGAGCTTTTCTCTCAGGGACTTCGCGAGATCGGTCATGCCGTCGAAATCGCCGGCGTTGTACTGGTGGATCCAGCGCTGCAACTGCTTGGCGCGGAACGGCTTCTCGCCGAGGCTGCCGCAGTACGCGACAAGACCCTCGGCATCGAAGTCGAGAAGATTGACGGAAGTTTCGCTCGTCATGATGTGCTGCCTTGCCGCGTGCGCTGAATCCTGCCTACTTGCTGTCAGCCAGGGCTTAACGCGAGTAAACGTTCATTTCCGGGAAGAAGAACGCGACTTCGACCGCTGCCGTTTCTGCAGCGTCCGAGCCGTGCACCGCGTTCGCGTCGATGCTGTCGGCGAAATCGGCGCGGATCGTGCCCTTTTCTGCCTTCTTCGGATCCGTTGCGCCCATCAGGTCGCGGTTCTTCAGGATCGCGCCTTCACCTTCCAGAACCTGGATCATCACCGGGCCCGAGATCATGAAATCGACGAGGTCCTTGAAGAACGGACGTGCTGCGTGAACCGCGTAGAACTTCTCTGCGTCGGCACGCGACAGGTGCGCCATGCGCGATGCGACGATCTTCAGGCCGGCGCCTTCGAAACGGCTGTAGATCTGGCCGATCACGTTCTTTGCCACCGCATCCGGCTTGATGATCGACAGGGTGCGCTCGATTGCCATAAAAACTCCAAAAAATTAAGAAGTTACAGGTTCAAATGAATCCGCTATTGTAGCACGATCCCGTGTATCATTGCGATTGAACCCTTACACACGTGAAAGGTTCAGAATCCCTATGTTTTGTGCCGCCCGGCCATTGAAACCTCCGGGCACGGAACGTATCTTAGCCATAGCTGCTCCGGTTTGCTGCGCCGCACACCGCGCGCGCCGAACCGGCCCCGGACGCTCACGCGTTCAATGTTAGGAGAAACCATGAACGACTATCCGTACAATTTCGGCCGCGGCGGCTCCGTCAGCACCGCCGAGGTTCGCAACCGCGTGCTGCGGAACACGTACTGGCTGCTCGCGCTGTCGATGGTGCCGACCGTGCTGGGTGCCTGGGTCGGTGTCGCGACGGGCTTCTCGCTGTTCGCGGCCACGAGCCCGATGATGAGCCTGCTCGCGTTCTTCGCGATCGCGTTCGGCTTCATGTTCGCGATCGAGCGGACGAAAAACAGCGCGGCCGGCGTGTTCGTGCTGCTCGGCTTCACGTTCTTCATGGGCCTGATGCTGTCGCGGCTGCTGAGCTTCATCCTCGGCTTCTCCAACGGCCCGTCGCTGATCATGCTCGCGTTCGGCGGCACCGGCATCATCTTCGCCACGATGGCGACGATCGCCACCGTCAGCAAGCGCGATTTCTCGGGTCTCGGCAAGTGGCTGTTCATGGGCGTGATCGTGATCCTGCTCGCGTCGGTCGCGAACATCTTCCTGCAGCTGCCGGCGCTGATGCTCACCGTGTCGGTACTCGCGATCGCGATCTTCTCGGCCTACATGCTGTTCGACGTCCAGCGCGTCGTGAACGGCGGCGAGACGAACTACATCTCGGCCACGCTCGCGATCTACCTCGACCTGTACAACGTGTTCACGAACCTGCTTGCCCTGCTCGGCATCTTCGGCGGCAACCGCAACTGACGTTCACGGCGCATCATGAAAAAACCGGCCCGCGGGCCGGTTTTTTTACGCCCGCGGCCCGGCTCAGTCGCGCTCGAACAGCGCGATCGATTCGACGTGCGACGTATTCGGGAACATGTTGACGACACCGGCGCCCTTCAGCCGGTAGCCGGCCTCGTGCACGAGCAGGCCCGCGTCGCGTGCGAGCGTCGACGGGTTGCACGACACGTAGACGATCCGCTTCGGCAGCGGGCCTTCGCCGCTCTGCGCGATCTCCGCCAGCGCCTTCGACACCGCGAGCGCGCCTTCGCGCGGCGGGTCGATCAGGAACTTGTCGAAGGCGCCAAGCGCGCGGAGGTCGTCGCCCGTCACCTCGAACAGGTTCCGGCACGCGAACGTCGTGTGGCCGTCGACACCGTTTTCGCGCGCATTCGCCAGCGCGCGCGTCGTCAGCGTGTCGCTGCCCTCGATGCCCATCACTTCGCGCGACAGCCGCGCGAGCGGCAGCGTGAAGTTGCCGATCCCGCAGAACAGGTCGAGCACGCGGTCGTCGCGCGACGGCGCGAGCAGGCGCAGCGCGCGCCCCACCAGCACGCGGTTGATCTGGTGGTTGACCTGCGTGAAGTCGGTCGGCTTGAACGGCATGCGGATGCCGAATTCCGGCAGCGTGTAGTCGAGCGACACGTCGAGCGGATAGAACGGCGTCACCGTGTCCGGGCCCTTCGGCTGCAGCCAGAACTGCACCTTGTGCTCGTCGGCGAACGCGCGCAGCAGCGCTTCGTCGTCCGCGTTGATCGGCTCCAGCACGCGCAGCACGAGCGCGGTGACTTCCGAGCCGACCGCCAGCTCGATCTGCGGCATCCGGTTACGGATCGACAGCCCTTCAACGAGCCGGCGCAGCGGCACGAGCATCGCCGACACGTGCGGCGGCAGCACTTCGCAGCTCGTCATGTCGGCAACATAGCTGCTCTTCTTCTCGTGGAAGCCGACCAGAACGCCGCCCTTTTTCGCCACGTTGCGCACGGTCAGGCGCGCACGATAGCGATAGCCCCACGACGGGCCGTGGATCGGCGCGAACATCGTTTCCGCGCGCAGCTTCGCCAGGTGCCACAGGTTGTCCTCGAGCACGCGCTGCTTGACGGCCACCTGCGCGCGCATGTCGAGGTGCTGCATCGAGCAGCCGCCGCAGGTCCCGAAGAACTTGCATTTCGGCTCCGTGCGCATCACGCTCGGGCGCAGGATGTCGACAACCGTCGCCTGCTCGTAGCTCGGCTTGCGGCGGTAGCTCGAATAGGTCACGCGTTCGCCCGGCAGCGCGCCTTCGACGAAGATGACCTTGCCCGGCTCGCCGTCCTCGGTGATCGTGCGGCCGACACCGCGCGCTTCCATGTCGAGCGATTCGATCTCGAGAACCGGGGCGGGCCCGGGCGCGACGGGCGCATTTTTCGATTTGCGCGCAGAAGTGGGGACGGCTTCGGACACCAGCTTTTCCTGACAAACGTTGAAGAAGGCGAGATTGTAGACGACGCAGGCCCGTATCGCCTGCTTTGGATGGCGCAACCGCCGATACTTGATGATGGACGGCCCCGCGTGGAGTCGAAACGGCTGCGCAGCCCGCTCACGGGGCCGACTGCCTCGCCAGGCCGCGGAACGCGTCGGCGCCAGCCTGAAGCCCGACATCCATCCGTCAGGAGATTCAACCATGCGACTGATCGACTGGAATATTCAATGGGGTCGGGACGCGGACGGCATCGTCGACCTGTCCCGTACCGTCTCGACGATCCAGCGGCTCGGCGAATTCGACGTGCTGTGCCTGCAGGAGGTCACGCGCGGCTTCGGCGCGCTGCCCGGCCGCCCCGGCCCCGACCAGTTCGCCGAACTCGCGGCGCTGCTGCCCGGCTACACGATCGTCGAAGCGATCGGCGCCGACCTGCCGGCGATCGAACGGGGCGCACCGCGCCGCCAGTTCGGCAATGCGATCGCGACGCGGCTGCCGGTCGGACGCGTACTGCGCCAGCTGCTGCCGTGGCCGGCCGACGCCGGTGCGCCGTCGATGCCGCGCGTCGCGCTCGACGTCGAACTGCTGGCACCCTTCGGCCCGCTGCGCGTCGCGACCACCCATCTGGAATATTATTCGGCGCGCCAGCGGCTCGCGCAGGTCGATGCACTGCGCGACCGCCATCGCGAGGCCTGCGCGCACGCGGAACGCCCGGCGCCCGCCGAGACGACCGAGGGACCGTTCAGCGCGACCGGCCAGCCGCGCGATGCGATCGTCTGCGGCGACTTCAACAGTGCGTTCGACAGCGACGCATACCGGCGCTTCCTGGCCCCGATCGCGGACGCGCCGCGCTTCGCCGACGCGTGGGTCGCACAACACCCGGGCCGCATGCCACCACCGACAGCCGGCGTCTACGATACGGCGCAATGGTCGGAAGGGCCGCTCGCGTGCGACTTCGTGTTCGTGACCGAGACGCTGCTGCCGCGCGTCATGCATTGCGAGATCGACAGCGACGTGCGCGCATCCGATCACCAGCCGGTGCTGCTCGAACTGGCATGATCGCGCCGGTTGCGGCGCGGGCCGCCCGTGTTACACGTCGAAGCCGGCCAGGTATTCGGCCCAGTGCGGCGCCGGCTCCAGCGCGAGCGCGTTCTTCACGATCAGGATCTCGTCCGCGTACTCGCTCGGCGTCAGACCGCCGCGCATCAACTGGAACCGGCAGTACAGCAGGTAGGTGTTGACGACGTCGGTTTCGCAATAGTTGCGGATTTCGTCGATCCGGCCATCCCGGAACGCCGGCCACACCTGGCTGCCGTCCATCCCGAGCTTGCCCGGGAAGCCGCACAGCTTCGCCAGCGCGTCGAGCGGCGCGTTCGCACGCGCCTGGTACATCGCGAGCACGTCCATCAGGTCGGTATGCCGCGAGTGATAGCGCGAGATGTAGTTGTTCCACTTGAATTCGCGGTCGTCCTCGCCGAGATCCCAGTAACGGGTCGCGGGGATGCCGTGCACGAGCGCGCGGTAGTGCAGCACCGGCAGATCGAAGCCGCCGCCGTTCCACGACACGAGCTGCGGCGTGTATTTCTCGATCACGCGATAGAACGACTGGATCAGCGTCGCTTCGTTGTCCTGCGGCGTGCCGAGCGAACGCACGCGAAAACCGGTGTTGTCGCGGAACACGCACGAGATCGCCGCGATCCGCTGCAGGTGATGCGGCAGGAAATCGCTGCCGGTCTTCTCGCGGCGCGCGGCGAACGCATGTTCGGCCACCGCGGCATCGTCGAGCGTCGCGGGCAGGTCTTCCAGACGGCGAATGCCGTCGACATCGGGAATCGTCTCGATGTCAAAAACGAGAATCGGTGTCATCAGTTACAGAACGGCGTCCTTGCGCACGCCGTTGGAGGCAAAGAACCGCTTGAGGCGCACCAGCGCTTCCTGCTGGATCTGCCGCACGCGCTCGCGCGTGAGCCCCATCTCGTCGGCGAGCTCCTCGAGCGTCGCCGGTTCGATGTGATTCAGGCCGAAGCGGCGCTCGATCACGTGCCGATGCTTGTCGGACAGCCGCGACAGCCACGCGCGCGTCAGCGTTTCGAGCTCGCGGTGCTGCACCTCGGCGTCGGGCGACTGGCTCTGGTCGTCGGGCAGCAGGTCGAGCAGGCTGCTCGCGGGATCGAGGTCGAGCGGCGCGTCGAGCGACGCCGTGTGCTCGTTGAGCGCGAGGATGTCGGTGACTTCCTCGGCGGTCTTGCCGGTGAGATAGGCGATGTCGTCGATGCTGGCTTCGCGGCGCTCGGCCGCCTCGCCCGTCGACATCGAATTCTTTTCGAGGTGGCGCTTCGCGCGCAACACCTGGTTCAGTTCGCGGATCACGTGCACGGGCAAGCGCACCGTGCGGGCCTGGTTCATGATCGCCCGCTCGATGCTCTGCCGGATCCACCATGTCGCATAGGTCGAGAAACGGAACCCGCGCGTCGGGTCGAACTTCTCGATCGCGTGCATCAGGCCGAGGTTGCCTTCCTCGATCAGGTCGAGCAGCGGCACGCCGCGGTTCAGATACCCCTTCGCGATACTGACGACGAGACGCAGGTTGCGCTCGATCATCACCTGCCGCGCCTCGAATTCGCCAGCCTTCGCCAGGCGGGAATAGCGCTGCTCCTCCTCGACGGTCAGCAACGGCTTCACGCTGATTCGGTTCAGGTAATGCTGGATCGTGTCGGCCGTGAGCTCGGCCTGCAGTATCGTGCGGAAATCGTCGACGTCGGGCACCGCTTCCGAGCGGCCTTCGCGCTCGTCGTCGCCGCCGTCGGCCTCCGAGTCGCGTGCCTCGATATCGCGTTCGTTGTCCGCGATATCGTCCTCGTCGTCCGTCGAAGCACCCGTTCGCCCCACCGATGCTTGCGTGGCACGACTGATCTTCTCAGATTCGGCTTGCGGCTCGTGGCGCTTCGATTTCGGCATGGTCGTCTCGGTTATTGAGGCGGCAAATACTTCAGCGGATCGACAGGCTTACCCTGCCGGCGAACCTCGAAATGCAGCATCACGCGGTCGGCATCGCTGTTACCCATCTCGGCGATCTTCTGCCCCTTCGTTACCGCGTCCCCCTCTTTTACCATCAAAGCGCGATTGTGTGCATACGCCGTGAGGTAAGTTGCATCGTGTTTGATGATAATGAGGTTGCCGTAGCCGCGCAGGCCGTTACCGGAGTAGACGACGCGACCGTCGGCCGCCGCCTTCACGGTTTCGCCGGCCGTGCCGCCGATGTTGACACCCTTGTTCTTCGCGTCGTCGAACCCGTTCAGCACAGGGCCGCGCGCAGGCCAGGCGAACGTCACGGGGCCGCTCGGCGCGGCAGCCGTATCGCTCGATGCGGCTGCCGCGGCAGGCGGCGTCGCGCTCGACGACGACGTACCGGCAGCCGGCGTTGCAGGGCCGCTGCTCAGCGGCGCGGTCGCTACGGCGGCGCCCGCGATCGGCGCGGCGGCCTGCGTACCCGCGACGGCGGCACCGGCCTGCGGCGAAACGCGCAGCAGCTGGTCGACTTCGATTTGATTCGGGTTCGCCAGATTGTTCCACGCCGCGATGTCGCGATAGTTCTGCCCGTTCTCGAGTGCGATCCGGTACAGCGTGTCGCCCGGCTTCACCCGGTAGTAACCCGGCGGCGCCGGCGGCAACGGCGCCGCGGGCTGCGCGGTACCGGTCGTGCCGAGCGAGCCGGAGCGATCGACGACAGGCGCGTTGTCGAGCCGCGTCGCACAGGCGGCCAGTAGCGTGGAGAACGCAGCCACACAGATCGCGCGCTGGGCGAGCGTGAGCGGTTCCCTGGATCGGTTGTTTTGCATCGCGCGCAACATACTCATCGGTTTCAAATCACTCCGGATTTTAAAGGGACAAAGAAAACGCGATCAAGCCGTGACTCTCGCCATTGCGTGTGCGCGACGCGCTCGACGAGCGTGAGCACCTGGTGCTGCCCGCTCTGCGCGCCGACCGGCGCGACGAGCCGCCCGCCGATCGCGAGCTGCTCGAGCAGCGCCTGCGGCACGTCGAGCCCCGCCGCCGCGATCACGATCGCGTCGAACGGGGCCGCGGACGGCAGGCCGATACGCCCGTCGCCGTAGTGCAGACGGATGTTCGGCACGCGTAGCGGCCGCAGGTTCAGCTTCGCGCGCTCATAGAGCGGCTTGATGCGTTCAATCGAATACACGTCGCGTGCCACGTGGCTCAGCACGGCGGCCTGATAGCCGCAACCCGTGCCGATCTCGAGGACGCGCTCGAGTGTGCGGCCGGCCATCGCGAGCTCGATCATGCGCGCGACAACCGACGGCTTGGAAATGGTTTGCTGGTGGCCGATCGGCAGCGCCGAATCCTCGTAGGCCTGCGTCGCGAGCCCCGGATCCACGAACAGGTGGCGCGGCACCGCGGCCATTGCGTCCAGCACGCGCGCGTCGGTCACGCCGTTCGCGCGCAGTCGTTCGACCATCCGCTCGCGCACGCGTTCCGACGTGAGCGCGAACGCGCCGGCCGGCGCGACGCTCGGCGCAGCCGGTTTCGGCATCGCGGGCTTAAGCGCCGTCGGCTTCGGCGCAGTTGCAGGCTTCGCGGCGACGCTGCCGGGTAGCGGCGCACGCACGACGGCCGGCTTCACCGCAACCGGTTTCAGCACGGCAGCGGGCTTGTCGGCAGCCTTCGACACCGCGACCGCCGCATGGCGTTCACCGGCCCGACCTTCCGATTTGCGTGGCGCTCGCTTGAGATCTTCGAGCGCGAGCGGGAACCGCTTCGCGCGCTCGCCGCTCATGAAGCCCGCCCTCCGGCGCGCGCCCATTCGCGCGTCGCGGGCAGCATCTGCGTATGCGTGAGATCGAGCTGCAGCGGCGTGATCGACACGAAACCGTTTGCGACGGCGTGGAAATCGGTGCCGTCGCTCGCATCGAGCGCCGCGCCCGTCGCGCCGATCCAGTAGATCGGCTCGCCGCGCGGGTCGGTCTGGCGAATCACCGGCTGCGACGGATGACGCTTGCCGAGCCGCGTGACCTTCCAGCCCTTCAGCTCGTCGTACGGCAGGTTCGGAATATTGACGTTCAGCAGCGGGTTGCCCGGCAGCGGATGCGCGAGGTAGTGCTCGACGATCTCCGCGGCGACGCGCGCGGCGTCCGCCAGATGGGCCCAGCCCTTGTCGGCCAGCGAGAATGCGATGGCCGGCACGCCGAACATGATGCCTTCGGTGGCGGCCGCAACTGTCCCTGAATAGAGCGTGTCTTCGCCCATGTTCTGGCCGTTGTTGATCCCGGAAACGACGAGATCCGGCTTCGCATCAGCCATCCCCGTCAACGCGACGTGCACCGAATCGGTCGGCGTGCCGTTCACGTAGAAGAAACCCGTACCCGCCGCACGCTGCACCGACAGCGGCCGCGACAGCGTGAGGGAATTCGACGCGCCGCTGCAGTTCTGCTCGGGCGCGATCACCGTGAGCTCGCCCAACGGCTGCAGCGCTTCGCTGAGCGCGGCGAGACCGGGGGCGAGGTAGCCGTCGTCGTTGCTGAGTAGGATTCGCATCCGGCGATTGTAACCGAGGAAAGATGGCGCGAGAGCGACAGTCCGGCGGGCGCGGACGCACGCGTGCGCGCAGGTGCGCACGGTGCGCCGCCGCATGGCGCGGCGGCCTTCTGCACACTCGGGAAAACGCCATGCCGCGCCGGGTTTCCCGCGTCGAAAGCGGCCCCGTCGGCGGATGCCTGCGTCGCGGACCTGGCGCGAAGCGACGGGTCCGCGAGCGCTGCCCTCAGATGGCGCCCGCTTCGCGCAGCGCGGCAATCGCCTGCGCGTCGTAGCCGAGGCCGCGCAGCACCTCGTCCGTATGCTCGCCGAGTTCGGGCCCGAGCCAGCGCGTTTCGCCCGGCGTGTCCGACAGCTTCGGCGTGATGTTCGGCAGCGGAATGTCGGTACCGTCGGCCAGCTTGAAACGCTGGATCATCTGCCGGGCGACAAACTGCGGATCGGTGAACATGTCGGCGGCGCTGTAGATGCGCCCGGCCGGCACGTCGGCCGCATTGAGCACGACCAGCGCCTCGTCGATCGTGCGCGGCGCGAGCCATGCGGCGATCGCGTCGTCGATCTCCTGCGTGCGCGGCACGCGCCCGTCGTTTTGTGCGAGCGCGGGATCGTCGGCGAGGTCGTCGCGCTCGATCGCCTTCATCAGCCGCTTGAAGATCGGGTCGCTGTTGCCGCCGATCACGATGCTGCCGTCGCGGCACGCATAGGTATTCGACGGCACGATACCCGGCAGCGACGCGCCGGTGCGCTCGCGCACCATCCCGTACACGCCATATTCGGGCACCACGCTTTCCATCATGTTGAAGACGGCTTCATACAGTGCAACGTCGACCACCTGCCCCGCGCCGCCGTTGACCTTGCGGTGATGCAGCGCCATCAGCGCGCCGATCACGCCGTGCAGCGCGGCGATCGAGTCGCCGATCGAGATGCCGATGCGCGGCGGCGGCAGATCGGGATAGCCGGTGATGTGGCGCAGCCCGCCCATCGATTCGGCGATCGCGCCGAAGCCGGGCCGGTCGCGATACGGGCCCGTCTGACCGTAGCCGGACAGGCGCACCATCACGAGACCCGGGTTGTCGGCCGACAGCACGTCGTAGCCGAGCCCGAGCTTCTCGAGCAGGCCGGGACGGAAGTTCTCGATCACGATGTCGGCCTCGCTCGCGAGCTGCCGCGCGATCGCCTTGCCGGCGTCGGCTTTCAGGTTCAGCGTGACCGATTTCTTGTTGCGCGCCTGGACGGACCACCACAGCGACGTGCCGCCCTGCTCCGGGTGGAGCTTGCGCCACTTGCGCAGCGGGTCGCCGCCGTTCGGATCCTCGATCTTGATCACTTCCGCGCCGAATTCGGCGAACAGCCGCGACGCGAACGGCCCCGCGATCAGCGTTCCGAATTCGAGCACTTTGACGCCCGCGAGCGGGCCCTGGCTGGTGCTCATGTGTCTCCCTTGCATGAGGAACGGCGCCGCCGAGCGGCGGCGCCCGGCTTACATCGTGCGGCGGTCGAGCATCGCGCGGGCGATGGTGCCCGCGTCGACGTATTCGAGTTCGCCGCCCACCGGCACGCCGCGCGCAAGGCGCGTGACCGCCAGGCCGCGCGCCTTCAGCGTCTGGCCGAGGTAATGCGCGGTGGCTTCGCCCTCGTTCGTGAAGTTGGTCGCGAGCACGACCTCCTTGACGACACCGTCGGACGCGCGCCGCACGAGCCGGTCGAAATGGATTTCCTTCGGGCCGATCCCGTCGAGCGGGCTCAATCGCCCCATCAACACGAAATACAGCCCGCGGTACGTCATCGTCTGTTCGAGCATGATCTGGTCGGCAGGCGTCTCGACGACGCACAGCAGCGTCGGATCACGCTCCTCGTCGCTGCAGACCTCGCAGATCTGCGCTTCGGTGAACGTGTTGCACTTTTCGCAATGCTGCAGGTGCTCGGTCGCGAACAGCAGCGACCGGCCAAGCCGCTCCGCGCCCTCGCGGTCGTGCTGCATCAGGTGGACCGCCATGCGCTGCGCGGATTTCGGCCCGACGCCGGGCAGCACGCGCAACGCTTCGACGAGAGCGGACAGGGCGGACGGCTGTTTCATACGGCGGCAAACAGTGGCAAGGACGCTGCGCTCAGAACGGCAGCTTGAAGCCCGGGGGCAGCGGCAGGCCCGAGGTCATGCCGCTCATCTTTTCCTGCGACGTCGCCTCGGCCTTGCGCACGGCGTCGTTGAACGCTGCGGCGACGAGATCCTCGAGCATGTCCTTGTCGTCCGCGAGCAGGCTCGGGTCGATCGCGACGCGGCGCACTTCGTTGCGGCACGTCATCGTCACCTTGACGAGGCCGGCGCCCGACTGCCCTTCGACTTCGATCAGCGCAAGCTGCTCCTGCATCTTCTTCATGTTTTCCTGCATTTGCTGCGCTTGCTTCATCAGTCCGGCGAGGTTGCCTTTCAACATGGGAATACTCCTTCTTGATCGTGTGAAAACCGGCACGCGGCGCGTGCCGGCCAAAGTGTGCGGGGCGTGATTGTGCCTGTCGCGGGGCGGTCAGTTCAATGCAGCGTCGGCGGCACGCCGTCCGGCGCCGAATCGGCGAGCGGACGGACCGAACCCTCGACGATGCGCGCACCGAAGTCGCGCACGAGCTGCTGGACGAACGGATCGCCGTGAATCTCCTGCTCGGCCTCGCGCTGGCGCGCCGCGCGCGCGGCCGCATCGAGCGCCGCCGCGGTGCGCCGTGCAGGCCCGACCTCGACGGCCACCTCGACCGGCTTGCCGAGTGCGTCGGCCAGCGCCGCCTTCAGCTTCGCCACCTGGGCGGCGTCCGCGTACTGCGGCACCGGCACCGACAGCTTCAGGGTGGTCGCATCGACGGCCGTCAGTTCGCTGTTGAATGCGAGCTGGTACGCGACGCCCTTCAGCGGCAACCGCGCGGCCAGCGCCGGCCATTCGCCGTCGAAACCGACCGGATCCAGCGCGATCGCGGGCGGCAACGGGCGCGAGTCGACCGGTGCGGACGGACGCGCTTCCACCGGCTTCGGCGTCACGCGCACATCGTCGGGACCGCTGTCGAACACCGGCACGAAGCCGTCGTCGGGGCCGCCGAACATTTCGTCGGCGCTGAGCGGCACGTAGTCGTCGGGCGAAATGTCTTCCCACGGCGGCGACGCCTGGCGCGAATCGGCAGCCTGCGGCGCACGGGCCGCAGCCCGCGGCGCCGGCACCTGCACGGCGGGACGCGGTGCGGCCGGCTTCTCGGCGACCGGCTGGGCCGCCGGCTTCGGCGCCGCGCCTGCGCGCCCGCGATCGGACGACACGCGCATCCCGGCATTGCGCAGCACGTCGAGCGCGGCAGCGGCGCCGCCGGCGCGCGCGGCCGGACGTGCAGCCGGCTCCGGCGGCGCAGCGCGCGGCACCGGTGCGGCCGGTGCCGCAGGTTCTTCGATCCGCGGCGCAACCGCAGCAGCCGCCGCGGGCGGCTCGGGTTCGTTGCGGGCAGGCCGCGGCAGGTCGCCTGCCGGCGCTGCCTGCTGCGCGGCATCCGCTGCCGGCTGCGGCGTGTCGACGACGGGTGCGTCAGCCGGCACCGGCTCAGGCGCCTGAATGGCAGCCGGGTTCGCGGCCGGCGGGCTGGCTTCGTCGTCGGATCGGGCAGGCGCCGAACGCACGGCAGGTGCGGTCGCCTGCGGACGCGCCGCCTCGACGGGCGCAGCCGCTACCGGCTTCGCCGCGGCGGCCGATGCCGCGGCAGCGCGCGGAGCCGGCACGGCACGCGGCACGGACGGCTGACCGCCCGGCGCACTGCCGGCGGCAACGGCCGGCTCGAACGCGAGCATCCGCAGCAGCGTCATCGTGAAACCGGCGTACTCGTCCGGCGCGAGACCGAGTTCCGCGCGGCCGACCGTCGCGATCTGATAGAACAGCTGCACCTGTTCGGGGCTCAGCGTCTCCGCGAAGCGGCGCAGGTCGGCTGCTTCCGGCCACTCGTCGAGTACCGATCCCGGGGCGAACTGCGCCCATGCGATCCGGTGCAGCAGGCTCGCGAGATCCTGCAGCGCGGTCGAGAACGACAGGCTGCGCAGCGACATTTCGTCGGCGATCGCGAGGATTTCGGGGCCGCTGCCGGCCGCGAGCGCGTCGAGCAGGCGCACCATGTAAGTCTGGTCGAGCGCGCCGAGCATGCCCGACACGGCCGATTCGGTCACTTCGTTCGCCGAATAGGCGATCGCCTGGTCGGTGAGCGACAGCGCATCGCGCATGCTGCCCTGCGCCGCGCGCGCGAGCAGGCGCAGCGCCTGCGGCTCGAACGTGATCCGCTCTTCGCCGAGGATCCGCTCGAGATGCGACACGATGTGCCCGGCCGGCATCTGCTTCAGGTTGAACTGCAGGCAGCGCGACAGCACGGTGACGGGAATCTTCTGCGGATCGGTCGTCGCGAGGATGAACTTGACGTGCGGCGGCGGCTCTTCGAGCGTCTTCAGCATCGCGTTGAACGCGTGGTTCGTCAGCATGTGCACTTCGTCGATCATGTAGACCTTGAAGCGCGCATCGACGGGCGCGTACACCGCGCGCTCGAGCAGCGCGGCCATCTCGTCGACGCCGCGGTTGCTCGCGGCATCCATCTCGACGTAATCGACGAAACGGCCCTCGTCGATCTCGCGACAGGCGCGACACACGCCGCACGGCTGCGACGTGACGCCGGTTTCACAGTTGAGTGCCTTGGCGAAGATCCGCGACAGCGTCGTCTTGCCGACACCGCGGGTTCCGGTAAACAGATAGGCGTGATGGAGACGCCCGCCGTCGAGCGCGTGCGTGAGCGCCCTGACGACGTGCTCCTGGCCGACGAGCGAAGCGAAATCCTTCGGACGCCACTTGCGTGCGAGAACTTGATAGGTCATCGGGAAATTGTATCAGTAACGCTGCGTCGCGCCGACACGCGAAACGGTGCGGAGAACGGGCAAGGTGCGGGTCGAGCGGAGTGTGATGCAGAAATAAAAAACGCCCTACGAACGGGGCGAGAAGGAAGGTGACGAGCCCAACCCTCGGCACTGGCGGAAAACGATTGTGGCTGCTTCGTTCCCGACCTGACCAGGTTCACCGCCCCACCATGCGAGGAGGCCCGTCACGGCATATTCTATCACCGCTTCCGGATGAATGCGACCGTTTGTTCGCATCAATGCGCATATCGACGGACAAACCGGCGCGCCGCCCGTTCGCGCGACGCGCATGCGTGCCCGCCCCTTGTAATTTGCAGGCCGGCCTCCACCTGCATGGCACAACGGTCGAACGTCGCGTCGTACCCCTACTCGCGTAGCGGCTACTATCGCCGCCCGCAGCAGATAGCAATTTAGGCTAATATGACGCCCGAACGACCCGCGAGCCGCGGCACGCAGCGCTTACGCCCCTCCTTTCCGGAGCGGAGTGACCTGCCGCAGCGGCCGGCAGCCTACGGCGGCCGGTACGCTGCAACGCGCAAGCAGGCAGTCCCCGAACCGTAAGAGGTATTGACCCAATGAGCGAACAGATCAAACACATCAGCGACGCATCGTTCGAACAGGACGTCGTCAAATCCGACAAGCCCGTGCTCGTCGATTTCTGGGCCGAATGGTGCGGCCCGTGCAAGATGATCGCCCCGATCCTCGACGAAGTCGCGAAGGATTACGGCGACAAGCTGCAGATCGCGAAAATCAACGTCGACGACAACCAGGCCACCCCCGCGAAGTTCGGCGTGCGCGGCATCCCGACGCTGATCCTGTTCAAGAACGGCGCGGCCGCCGCGCAAAAGGTCGGCGCGCTGTCGAAGTCGCAGCTCACCGCATTCCTGGACAGCCACCTGTAATACCGGCAGTTCCACGGGCGTGTTGTCAGCCGGCAACACGTCCGTCGTCGAGCCACCGATCGCTCGCTCAAGCGCGAATCGGCCTATGCTAGAATTAAAAAACGTCGACAAGACGCATTTAAGTCTCTGAGCGCTTCCGCTCGCCCTCCTCCCTTATTTTCTTTCGTCGCTTCTCCTCCCTGGCGGGTTCTCCGTATGCATTTATCCGAGCTCAAGTCTCTGCACGTCTCCGAACTGATCGAAATGGCCAATGGCCTGGAGATCGAAAACGCGAACCGCCTGCGCAAGCAGGAGTTGATGTTTGCCATCCTCAAAAAGCGCGCCAAGACGGGAGAGACGATCTTCGGCGACGGCACGCTCGAAGTGCTGCCGGACGGCTTCGGTTTCCTGCGCTCGCCGGAAATGTCGTACCTCGCGAGCACCGACGACATCTACATCAGCCCGTCGCAGATCCGCCGCTTCAACCTGCACACCGGCGACACCATCGAAGGTGAAGTCCGCACGCCGAAGGACGGCGAGCGCTACTTCGCGCTGGTGAAGGTCGACAAAGTCAACGGGCAGCCGCCCGAGGCCTCGAAACACAAGATCATGTTCGAGAACCTCACGCCGCTGCACCCGAACAAGCCGCTGTCGCTCGAACGCGAAATGCGCGGCGAAGAGAACGTCACGGGCCGCATCATCGACATGATCGCGCCGATCGGCAAAGGCCAGCGCGGCCTGCTCGTCGCGTCGCCGAAGTCGGGCAAGACCGTGATGCTCCAGCACATCGCCCACGCGATCAAGCAGAACCACCCGGATGTCATCCTGTTCGTGCTGCTGATCGACGAACGCCCTGAAGAAGTGACCGAAATGCAGCGCTCGGTCGCCGGCGAAGTGATCGCCTCGACGTTCGACGAACCGGCCACGCGCCACGTCCAGGTCGCCGAAATGGTGATCGAAAAGGCCAAGCGCCTCGTCGAAATGAAGCACGACGTCGTGATCCTGCTCGACTCGATCACGCGTCTCGCGCGTGCGT
Organism: Burkholderia sp. BCC1972; assembly: GCF_905339605.1. Classification (NCBI taxonomy): domain Bacteria; kingdom Pseudomonadati; phylum Pseudomonadota; class Betaproteobacteria; order Burkholderiales; family Burkholderiaceae; genus Burkholderia; species Burkholderia sp. BCC1972. The sequence continues at coordinate 46,197 of NZ_CAJPGH010000023.1, forward strand.
ACAACACCGTGATCCCCGCATCGGGCAAGGTGCTGACGGGCGGTGTCGACGCGAACGCACTGCAGCGTCCGAAGCGCTTCTTCGGCGCGGCGCGCAACATCGAGGAAGGCGGTTCGCTGACGATCATCGGCACCGCGCTGATCGAGACCGGCAGCCGCATGGACGACGTGATCTACGAAGAGTTCAAGGGCACCGGCAACATGGAAGTGCACCTGGAGCGACGTCTCGCGGAAAAGCGCGTCTACCCGTCGATCAACCTGAACAAGTCGGGCACGCGTCGCGAAGAAATGCTGATCAAGCCCGAGATCCTTCAGAAGATCTGGGTGCTGCGCAAGTTCATCCACGACATGGACGAAGTCGAGGCCATGGAATTCCTGCTCGACAAGATCCGCCAGACGAAGAGCAATTCCGAGTTCTTCGACCTGATGCGCCGCGGCGGCTGATCGCCTCCGCCCCGCAAGACGGCCGCCCGCGCAGCTTGCCCGGCGGCCGTTTTTCGGCCCCAACCTGAACGTGAACGTACAGGTTGATCTATAATCGCGCCATCGCCCCGACCGAGCCATCCTCCCGATGCCGAACGACGCCTCCACCGCCCTGCTGACCGTGAGCGACGCCGCGTCGCGGCTCGGCGTCACGCCGCGCACGCTGAAGTATTACGAAGAGCGCGGGCTCGTCACGCCGTCGCGCAGCGAGGGCCGCTACCGCCTCTACGACGAAGCCGACCTCGAGCGCTTCGCGCGCATCCTGCGGCTACGCGCGCTCGGCTTCTCGCTGCACGGCATCACCGAAATGCTGAAGCGCCCGCTGGAAGAAACGGGCGACGGCCGGCGCCGCTATTCGGACGCGTCGCTGCGCGACATCCGCACCGGGCTCGCCGAACAGATCGACACGCTCGACCGGCGGATCGCGGCCGTCCAGCGCGAACTGAAGGAAGCCGTCGCGCTGCGCAAGGAGCTGCAGCACGACATCGACTACGTCGAACGGCGGCTTGCCGGCGAAAACGCCGATACGCTCATCGCGCAGCGACAGGCCGAAGCCGGCGCGCGACGCGCGCGCAAGGATCGCGAATGAACGCGGTGCCCGGTCGCCCGCCGCTGTGGAGCCGTGCGAACCTGCGCACCGACCTGTTCCCGTGGGCACTCGCACTCGTCACCGGCGTCGACTACTTCGACAACGCGGTCTTCTCGTTCTTCGCCAGCTATATCGCGGGCGGCATCAACGCGTCGCCCGACGAGCTCGTCTGGTCGTCGAGCGCATATGCGATCACGGCCGTGCTCGGCATCCTGCAGCAGCAATGGTGGGTCGACCGGCTCGGCCATCGCCGCTACGTCGCCAGCTGCATGCTGATGTTCTCATTCGGCGCGATCGCGGCCGCGCTCGCCGATACGTCGCTGCAACTCGCGTTCGCGCGCGGCTTCCAGGGGTACTTCATCGGGCCGATGATGGGTGCGTGCCGGATCCTGATCCAGATCAGCTTCAAGCCGCAGGAACGACCGCCCGCGACGCGCGCATTCCTGGTCATGATCCTGCTCGGCAGCGCGCTCGCGCCGATCGTCGGCGGGCTGCTCGTCGCGCATTCGACATGGCGCGCACTGTTTGCGTGCACGGCGCCGGCCGGCATCGCATTCGCGATCCTCGCGCTGCTCACGCTGCCCGACTCGGGCCGCACGCCCGACGATGCTCGCGGCTCCGGGCACTTCTGGCCGTATGTCGTGTTCGCGCTCGCGCAAGGCGCGCTGCAGATCGTGCTGCAACAGGTGCATTACCAGCTCTACAGCGGCTCGCCGATGCTGATCCTGCTGACGATCGCGGGGATCGGCGCGCTCGCAGGGTTCGCCTATCACCAGTGGCACCACCCGACGCCGCTCGTGCGGCTGCATGCGTTTCGCGAGCGGACCTTCCAGGTCGGGCTGCTGCTCTACATGTTCTATTACTACGAGTCGACGGGTTTCAGCTACCTGACGTCGCGGTTTCTCGAAAGCGGGCTCGGCTACCCGGTCGAGAACGCCGGGCGCCTGGTAGGCACGATGTCGCTGATTTCGGCCACCGCGCTGTTCGCATACCTGCGTTATGCGAAGTTCGTCACGCACAAGAAGTGGTTCGTCGCGCCGGGCTTCGCGATTGCCGTCACGGCGGCGCTGTGGATGACGCGCATGACGCCGCAGGTCGGCGAAGCCGCGCTGATCGTCCCGCTGCTGCTGCGCGGGCTGCTGCTACTCTTCATCGTGCTGCCGGTCGCCAACCTGACGTTCCGGATCTTCGCGATCGACGAATACACGCACGGCTACCGGCTGAAGAACATCGTGCGGCAACTGACGATCTCGTTCGCCACGTCGTCGGTGATCATCGTCGAGCAGCATCGCGTGGCCGTGCACCAGACGCGGCTCGTCGAGCGCGCGAACGCGTTCGACCCGCTGTTCCAGCAGACCGTCGACCTGCTGACGCGCAGCTACGCCGCGGCCGGTCACGCGCTGAACGACGCGCACGCCCTGGCGATCGCGTCGATCGCGCGGATGGTCGCACAACAGGCGTCGTTCCTCGCGTCGCTCGACGGCTTTTACTTCCTGGCGGGCGTCGCGCTCGTCGGCGGCGTCTTCGCAGCATGGCAAAAAGAGATCGATTGAGTTAAAAGACAGGCTTTGGATCATCGTCCGCCGTCTCCATGCTCTCGAAACTCACCCGCTGGCTCGACGACCGTCGCCGCGACCGCGCGCTGCGCAGCCACCCGATCTCCGACGCGCTGTGGCAGGACACCGTCGAGCGCCTGCCGTTCCTCGCGGCGCTCGCGCCCGACGCGCTCGGCCGGCTGCGCAACCTGACGAGCCTGTTCGTCGCGAAGAAGTCGTTCTCGACCGCGCACGGGCTCGAACTGACCGACGAGATGATCGTCGCGATCGCCGCGCAGGCCTGCCTCCCCGTGCTGAATCTCGACCTGTCGCTGTACGACGGCTGGGTCGGCGTCGTCGTGTATCCGGGCGAATTCGTGATCCGCAAGACCGTGCAGGACGAGGACGGCGTCGTCCACGAGGTCGAGCAGGACGCGAGCGGCGAGGCCTGGGAAGGCGGCCCGGTGATCCTGTCGTGGGAAGACGCGCAGATGACGGACGGCCGGGACGCGTACAACGTCGTGATCCACGAATTCGCGCACAAGATCGACATGGTCAACGGCGCCGCCGACGGCTATCCGCCCCTGTTTCGCCGCTGGCACGCGCCGCACCTCGACGCGCAGGCGTGGGCCGACGTGTTCGAACATGCGTACGACCAGTTCTGCGCACGCGTCGACGCGGTGCCGGACCGTGCGTGGGCGCGCTTCGAGCGGGATTCGCTGATCGATCCGTATGCGGCCGACCACCCGTCGGAATTCTTCGCAGTATGCAGCGAGGCGCTGTTCGTCCGGCCGAAAGCGTTCGAGTCCGAATTTCCGGAGCTGTACCGGCTGCTCGCGCGCTATTACCGGCAGGATCCGGCCGGTACCGGCGCGCTCGACGCACCATGAAAATTATTCGTCAACCATCTGATTTTCTGGCATAATCGCCGTTTTTCGACCTTAGGCAAGTGGCTCGCGCCGGGCTTGGCGTCCTCCGGTATTGCGCAATGTGCGCCAACCGGTACGGCAAGCGGCGGGTTGGCTACCGCTCTCACCAAGGAAAGACCATGAAAGAAGGCATCCACCCGAACTACCGCGAAGTCGTCTTCCAAGACATGTCGAACGGCTTCAAGTTCATCACGCGCTCGACGATCCAGACGCGCGAAAACATCGAACTCGACGGCAAGACCTACCCGCTCGCCAAGATCGAAGTGTCGTCGGAATCGCACTCGTTCTACACGGGTCAGCAAAAGATCATGGACACGGCCGGCCGTGTCGAGAAGTTCAAGAACAAGTTCGGCGTCCGCGCCAACGGCAAGGCGAAGTAAGCTTCGCACCGCATCCGGTGGCTGCAACGCACCGGTATCGCACAAAAGGGCAGCCCAGGCTGCCCTTTTTTGTCTCTGCTCGCCCGGAAACGGCCGGCCGGCGTCCGGGCAGCGACCTGACGCGCCAGCGCCGGCGCGTCTACAATGCCGGATGCTCGAAACCGGCTCGTCCGCGCGCGACCGCGCCGGACGCCCGCCCATAACAAAACGCTCATCTGCATGAAGCCTGTCGTCCGTCTCACCGCCTCCGCCACGCGTGCGCTACCGCGCTGGCTGCTGCTCACGCTCTGCCTCGTCTACGCGGCGTTCGGCCTGTTCGGCCGCGACCCGTGGAAGAACGAGGACGCGGCGGGCTTCGGCGTGATGTGGACGATGGCCAAGGGCGGCTGGCACGACTGGCTGCTGCCGAACCTGGTCGGCAAGTTCATCACGACCGACGGGCCGCTCGGCTACTGGCTCGGCGCACTGTCGATCCGCGGCCTCGGCCCGTGGGTCGATGCCAGCAACGCGTCGCGTGTCGATACGGGCGTGCTGTTCTGCGTCGCGTGCGCATTCGTCTGGTACGCGGCCTACCTGCTCGGCCGGCGCGCCGAGGTCCAGCCGTTCAAATACGCATTCGGCGGCGAACCGGAGCCGCGCGACTACGGCCGCACGCTCGCCGACGGCGCGCTGCTGGTGCTGGTCGCGTGCTTCGGCCTCGCGGAACGCGGCCATGAAACGACGCCGCAGCTCGCGCAGTTCGCGTGGATCGCGATGCTCGTATACGGGATCGTGCGCGGCATCGACAAGCCGCTGCAGGGCGCGCTGTGGTGGGGCCTCGCGATCGGCCTCGTCGGGCTGTCCGGCAATCCCGTGCTGGTCGTCGCGCTGCTCGCCGGCACGGCCGCGCTGTGGCTCGTCACACCCGAGATGCGCAACCTGCGCCTGCCGCTGATCGGCGTGCCGCTCGCGGCCGCGATCTTCGCACTGTGGCCGATCGCCGCCTTCGTCGCGGCACCCGACGACGCCGCCTGGTTCTTCAACCAGTGGATCCACGGCAGCCTGATGCGCTTTTCGGGCCCGCCGACGGCCGTGCTCGGCTATGCAGCGAAGAACCTGCCGCTGTTCACGTGGCCCGCGTGGCCGCTCGCGATCTGGGCCTGGTGGAGCTGGGCCGGCATGCGCCGCCGCGCGCACATCGCGATTCCGCTGTCGGTTGCGGTGCCGCTCGTCGCACTCGTGATCCTGCAGAGCCAGCAGTCGAACCGCATGTACATGCTGCTGATGCCGCCGCTCGCGGTGCTCGCGACGTTCGCGCTGCCGACCCTCAAGCGCGGCGCGATCAACGCGATCGACTGGTTCGCGGTGCTGAGTTTCACGATCCTCGGCACCTTCGTGTGGCTCGTCTGGCTCGCGTCGCTCACCGGCTTCCCGCATCCGCTCGCACGCAACCTCGCGCGCCTCGTGCCCGGCTACGAGCCGCATTTCAAGATCCTGTCGTTCATCTGCGCGGTGATCGTCACGGTGTGCTGGTGCTTTCTCGTGCGCTGGCGCATCTCGCGACAGCCGAAGGTGTTGTGGCGCAGCGTCGTGCTGTCCGGCGCCGGCACCACGCTGATGTGGGTGCTGCTGATGACGCTGTGGCTGCCGATCGTCAACTACGGCCGGACCTATCGCGATGTCGCGCAACAGATCGCCGTACACCTGCCGTCCGACTACGAATGCATCTCGCCCGTGCGGCTCGGCGATGCGCAGATCGCGACCTTCGCGTACTTCGGCAACATGCATTTCGATTTCTCCGGCGACTGCGACGTGATCCTGCGCCAGGACCGCGCCGACTTCGGCGAGCCGAGCGCGATGTCGCAATACGTGTGGCGTCTCGTGTGGGAAGGCCGCCGCGTCGCCGACCGTGACGAACGCTTCCGCCTGTACGAGCGCATCGAACGGCCGAAGACGCCCGTCAAGAAGCGCCCGCCGCGCCGCCAGGCGGCCGATTGACGATGTTCGGCGACATCCGCCGGATCGTCGGTCTCGCGTGGCCGGTGCTCGTCGGCCAGCTCGCGATCATCGCATTCGGCGTGATCGACACCGCGATGGTCGGCCGCTACTCGGCCGTCGATCTCGCCGCGCTCGGGCTCGGCTCGTCGATCTACGTGTCGATCTATATCGGCCTGACGGGCATCCTGTCCGCGCTGCAGCCGATCACCGGGCAGCTGTACGGCGCGCGGCGCTATGCCGAAATCGGCGAGGAAGTCCGCCAGGCGCTGTGGCTCGCGCTGCTGCTCGCGATTCCCGGCTTCCTGCTGCTGCACTTTCCCGAGCCGCTGCTGCGCGTCGCGCACGCGCCCGCCGCGCTGCACGACCGCACCGTCGACTACCTGCGCATCCTGTCGTACGGGCTGCCCGCGAGCCTCGTCTTCCGCATCTACAACGCACTGACCAACGCAGCCGGCAAGCCGCGGCTCGCGATGATCCTGCAGATCGGCGCGCTGCTGCTCAAGTTTCCGCTCAACGTGTGGTTCATCTTCGGCGGGTTCGGCGTACCGGCCCTCGGCGGCCCGGGCTGCGGGCTCGCCAGCACGCTGATCAACTGGGCGCTCGCGCTGATCGGCTACACGCTGCTCGCGAAGCTCGACGTGTTCGCGCCGCTCGCGATCTTCTCGCGCTTCTGCTGGCCCGTCTGGGAACGCCAGAAGGCGATCCTGAAACTCGGCGTGCCGATGGGCCTGTCGTACCTGATCGAGGTGACGTCGTACACGTGCATGGCGCTGTTCATCGCGCAGTTCGGCACGACGTCGCTCGCCGGTCACCAGATCGCCGGCAACATCGGCGCAGTGCTGTACATGACGCCGCTGTCGATCGGCGTGGCGGCATCGACGCTGGTCGCGCGCGCGCTCGGCGCCGGACGTCCGGAAGAAGCGCGGCTGCTCGGCCGGCACAGCGTGATGTTCGCGTGCGGCGTGGCCGCCGCCTACGGCGTGCTCGTGTTCGCGCTGCGCCCGCTGATCATCGGCGGCTATACGCCGAACCCGGACGTCGCCGCGGCCGCGATGCCGCTCGTCGCGATCGTCGCGTGCTACCACTGCTTCGATGCGCTGCAGGTCACGTCGGCGTTCGTGCTGCGCGCGTACAAGGTGGCCGTCGTGCCGACCGTGATCTATGCCGTCGCGCTGTGGGGTGTCGGCCTCAGCGGCGGCTACGTGCTCGGCTTCGACGTCGGCGGCATCGCCCCCGCGTGGCTGACGGGCGCGCGCGGCTTCTGGTTCGCGAACACGGTCAGCCTGATGCTCGCGGGCGCAGGGCTCGTGCTGTACCTGCGTCGCGTGAGCCGCGCGCACGCCTCCGCCGCCTCCGCCACCGCCTGACGCACGGCCCGCTACGCGTCCTCCAGCACGTCGGCCGCGTGATACGACGACCGCACGAGCGGGCCGGCGACGACTTCCTTGAAGCCGAGTTCGAGTGCCTCGTCGCGCCACGCGGCGAACGCCTCCGGGCTCACGTAGCGTCGCACCGGCAAATGGTGCGCCGACGGCGCGAGGTACTGGCCGAGCGTCAGCACGTCGACGTCGTGCGCGCGCAGGTCGCGCAGCGTGTCGCGCAGTTCGTCGTCGCGCTCGCCGAGCCCGAGCATCAACCCCGATTTCGTCACCAGCCCCGGCCGTGCCTGCTTCGCCTGCGCGAGCAATTCAAGCGAACCGCGATAGTCGGCGCCCGGCCGCGCCGCGCGATACAGCGACGGCACCGTCTCGATGTTGTGGTTGAACACGTCCGGCCAGGCCGCAGACAGCGCATCGAGCGCACGCGGCACGCGGCCGCGAAAGTCCGGCGTCAGGACTTCGACGCCGATGCCGGGCACGCTCGCGCGCACCGCCGCGATGCACGCGGCGAAATGCGCGGCGCCGCCGTCGCGCAGGTCGTCGCGGTCGACCGACGTGATCACGACGTAGCGCAGCCCGAGCGCCGCGGCCGCGCCGGCCAGCCGCGCGGGCTCGTCGGGATCGAGCGGATCGGGACGGCCGTGCGCGACGTCGCAGAACGGGCAACGCCGCGTGCATAGCCCGCCCATGATCATGAAGGTCGCGGTGCGCTGCGCGAAGCATTCGCCGATGTTCGGACACATCGCCTCCTCGCAGACGGAATGCAGCCGATGCTCGCGCAGCACGGCGGCCATGTCGGCCACCGCCGCGCTCATCATCGGCCGCGCGCGCAGCCACGGCGGCTTCGGCAGCGCCGCGCCGGCCGCGGGCTCGACGCGCACCGGAATGCGCGCGAGCTTGTCGCGGCTGCGCGCGCCCGGCTGGCCGAGCGCCGTGAGGCTGGGTCGTTCGAGCGCGGCGGCCATCGTCAGTCTCCGAGAAACGCGACGATCAGGCGGTTCACGTCGGCGGCCGCTTCCATCTGCACCATGTGCCCGCTGCCGGCGATCACCTCGGCCCGCACGCCGTCGGGCAAGCCCTGCGCATGTTGCGCGGGGATCACCTGGTCGTGCTCGCCCCAGATCACGAGCGTGCGCGGCGCGAGCGTCGCGAGCCGGTCGCGGAACACGCGCCGCTGTGCCGCCCCGTCGAACGCGGCGTTCGCGATCTTCTCCAGTGCGGCCTGCACGCCCTCAAGCCGCTTGTACTTGACGAGATCCTCGACGAGCTGCCGCGTCACCAGCGCGTTGTCCGCGAACAGCGCGCCGAGGTGCGGCTTCAGCGTGTTGCGGCTGTTGCCGGCGACGAAACCGTCGATGTACGCACGGTTGATGTCGGTGCCGAGCCCCGCGCTCGCGATCAGCGTCAGCGACGCGACACGTTGCGGTGCGCGCTCGGCCGCGGCCATCGCAACCGCGCCGCCCATCGAATGGCCGATCAGGTGCGCGCGCTCGATGTGCTGCGCGTCGAGCAACGCGAGCACCGCATCGGCGAGTTCGTCGAGGCTGCCCGTATCGACCGCCTTGCCCGATTCGCCGTGCCCAGGCAGGTCGAGCGCCCATACCGGCCGGTGCGCGGCGAGGTCCGCGTGATTGAACAGCCAGTTGTTCAGGTCGCCGCCGAAGCCGTGGATCAGCACGGCCGGTGTGCCCGTGCCGTCGCCGAGCTTCAGGAAGCGCATCGTGCGGCCGCCGATCTGCGCCTTCTCGGGCTGCGGGCCCGCCGCTTCTTCGGACGCCGCGGCAGGTACGAAATCGCGCTGGAAATCGGCGATTGCCGCATCGATGTCGGCCTCGCTCGCCTCGGCTGCCGCGACGACGCCGAGCAGCGCGCCGACCGGCAGCGTCTCGCCCTCCTGCGCGACCTGTCGGCGCAGCGTGCCGTCGAACGCGCATTCGACGCCCGACGAAATCTTGTCGGTCTCGACGTCGAGCACTTCGTCACCCTTCGTCACGCGTTCGCCGATCGCCTTCAGCCAGCCGTTGACCTGCCCCTGCTCCATCGACAGCCCCCACTTGGGCATCGTGATCATGTGAATCGACATCGTGTCAGCTCCTTGTCTTCAGGGCCGCCTGCGCAATCGCATCGGCGGTCGGGATGTACAGGTCTTCCAGCACGCTCGCGAACGGCGTGGGCGTATGCGGCGCGGTGACGAGCTCGATCGGCGCCTTGAGCGACCGGAACGCGCGCTGCGCGACGAGCGCGGCGATGTCGGTCGCGATCGAGCAGCGCGGGTTCGCTTCGTCGACGACCACCACGCGCCCGGTGCGCTCCGCGCTTTCGAGAATCGTTTCCTCGTCGAGCGGCGACGTCGTGCGCAGGTCGATCACGTCGCACTGGATGCCGTCCTTGGCGAGCTTCGCGGCCGCGTCCGTCGCGAGATGCACCATCCGGCCGTACGTGACGATCGTCACGTCGTCACCGTCGCGCACGACGTTCGCCTCGCCGAACGGAATGGCATAGGATTCCTCCGGCACGTCGCCTTCACGCGTATAGAGCAGCTTGTGCTCGAGGAAGATCACGGGATCGTTGTCGCGGATCGCCTGGATCAGCAGCCCCTTCGCGTCGTACGGCGTCGCCGGGCACACGACCTTCAGCCCCGGAATGTGCGTGAACAGCGACGTGAGCATCTGCGAGTGCTGTGCGGCCGCGCGCAAGCCAGCGCCGTACATCGCGCGGATCACGACCGGCGTCACGGCCTTGCCGCCGAACATGTAGCGGAATTTCGCGGCCTGGTTGAAGATCTGGTCGAAGCACACGCCCATGAAATCGATGAACATCAGTTCCGCGACGGGCCGCATCCCGCATGCGGCAGCTCCTACCGCCGCGCCGATGTAGCCGCCCTCGGACAGCGGCGTATCGAGCACGCGGCCCGGAAACTTGTGGAACAGCCCTTTCGTCACGCCGAGCACGCCGCCCCATGCGTCGTCCTCGCCCGGCGCACCCGCGCCGCCCGCGTTGTCCTCGCCCATCACGATCACGCTGTCGTCGCGCGCCATTTCCTGCGCGAGCGCTTCGTTGATCGCCTGCGAATAAGTGATCTTCCTTGCCATGTCTGTCTCCTGGAATGTTCGGTTCGCCGTGCCGGTTGCGGTGTCAGGCCGCGCTCACGGATACGACACGTAGACGTCGGTCAGCAGGTCGGCGGCATCCGGCACCGGCGCGGCCTTCGCCTGCGCGACCGCGTCGTCGATCAGCGCCTTCACCTGCGCGTCGACCGCGCGCAGGTCGGCCGTCGTCAGCGCCTCGGCGCGCACGACGCGCGTTTCGAAATGCTTCAGGCAGTCCTTCTCGTCGCGCAGCTTCTGCACCTCGCCCGGCGCGCGGTAGGTTTGCGCATCGCCTTCGAAGTGACCGAAATAGCGCGTGAACTTCACCTCGACGAGCGTCGGGCCGCCGCCGTTGCGCGCGCGCTCCACGGCTTCGCCGAGCGCTTCGTGCACCGCGAAGAAGTCGAAGCCGTCGACGATCACGCCCGGCATCCCGAAGCCGTTCGCGCGATCCGCGATGTTGTCGGTCGCGACCGACCAGCTCGACGACGTCGCTTCCGCATAGCCGTTGTTTTCGGCGACGAAGATCGCGGGCAGCCGCCACACCGACGCAAGGTTCATCGATTCGAAGATCACGCCCTGGTTCGACGCGCCGTCGCCGAAGAAGCACACGCCGACGCCGCCCGTCTTCCGGTGCTTCGCCGCGAGCGCCGCGCCGCATACGAGCGGGCCGCCCGCGCCGACGATCCCGTTCGCGCCGAGCATCCCCATCGACAGGTCGGCGATGTGCATCGAGCCGCCCTTGCCGTGGCAGACGCCCGTCTTCTTGCCGTAGATCTCGGCCATCATCCCGTGCACGTCGACGCCCTTCGCGATGCAATGGCCGTGGCCGCGGTGCGTGGTCGCGACGTAATCGGCGAGACCGAGGTGCAGCATCGTGCCGACCGCGGACGCCTCCTCGCCCGCGTACAGGTGAACGAAGCCGGGGATCTCGCCGGTCGCGAATTCGACGTGCAGGCGCTCCTCGAATTCGCGGATCGTGCGCATCAGCCGGTAGGCGTCCAGCAGCGTGTCCCTGCTGAGCTGTGTCGAAGCGGTCATGTGTGTCTCCTGGGTAGGTCTGGTCTGACTGCGAATGCCGCCGCGGCGCTGCCGTGGCGACGGATTGCACGGCCTGCGGCCGTCAGTGGAACGTGAAGCCGCCGTCGACGTTCACGGCCTGGCCCGTGTCGATGGCAACCGGTCCCTCGACTGGGGCTGTCATGGCGATGTCTCCTTGATGATCGTTATGGATATCGAAATGTGCCGCGTGAAACCGGCGCTCAGTCATGCCGCGCGCCGGCGTCGCGCAGCAGCTGCCGCGACGACGCGTAGCGCAGCGTGCGGCCGACGTCGACCGTCAGCGGCCCGCGCCAGTCGAGCGAGATCTCGTAGCGATCGCCGCGCGCGACCTCGATCTCGCGCTCACCGTCGAACGCAAGCGTGCCGCGCTCGAATGGAATCACCTGCCACGTGTCCGGTTCGAGCCGCTCGCAACTGCGCATCACGACGCGGTCGATGCGCCCCGGTGCGATCGGTGCGGCGAGCGGCGTGCCCCCCGTCTTGCCGGCCTCCGCGAAGCGCATCGCGAGCCCGTGCGGCGCGCTGCGTTCGAGCGGCGCCCACGCGCCGCCGAGCGCCGACAGGCCGATGCCGTCCGGCTCCGCGAACGTCAGGTAGAGCGAATCGATGTCGTCGGAAGCGGAGATCGCACGCGCGCCGATGAAACGCTGCCGCGCCGCGCACACGTCGACGAGCGCGATTTCCTCGCGCCCCGGCTGCGCGCCCGCCACGCAGCGCACGACGAGCCGCTTGTTGCGCACGAACGCGACTTCGGGCGGCACGGCGCCGGTCGCCGCGAGCGCTGCCGCGACGCCGGCGACAGTCGCCTCGCGATGTTCGGGAAACGCGTTGTTGGTGCCGGTGGACAGCGCGACGAGCGGCGTCGCGCCGCAATGCGCGGCCACCGCGCGATGGGTGCCGTCGCCGCCAAGCACGACGATCAGCGCGACTTCCATCCGGTGCAGGTAGGCGGCGCCGGCTTGCGTGTCGGCGACGCTGTCGGTGATCGGCAGGTCGACGAATTCGACCTCGGGCCAGCGTTCGTGCGGCGCGACCGCGCGATGCGTGTCGATCGCGCGCAGCAGCAGCGTCGCGATGCCCGTGCGGTCGCGCAGCGTCAGCACGCGCTCGACGCCCATCGCACCGAGGCCGGCCAGCAGGCGCACGATCATGTTCGCCTTCTCGGCCGTCGGAAACACGGATGCATGCGTCGTGAGGCGGCGAATGTCGCGCCCCGATGCGGGGTTCGCGATCACGCCGACGGTAACGGGCGTCGTCACGGGTTCGTCTCCATCCAGTGGGCCGGCATGCCGGCCCTGCCTGTTTCGTCCGCTGCCATCGACGGGCAGCGGATCGTCGTCGCCGACGCGACCGCATCGGCTTGCCCTTGATCTCTGCAAGCGGCGTGCCATCGTCACTGCAATAACCGTGGAACCCGCGTGCACGCTGGCGCGGCGGACAGGCGCACGTTCCGGATTCGCGACCGTGACGGCGTCGCGCGTCGCGAACCGGCGCGGGTGTCTCACGAAGTCGATGCGACGAACCGATCGTCCCGGCATCCGCGCGTGCGCGCCGCCGTGCCTGCAAACCCCGCACACGTGCGGCTCGGCGCCTGCGCCGGCCGGCCGGACAACCGCCGCGCGCCACGCATGCGGATGTCTCAATCGCGCGAGACGCGGCGAGATCCCGGTGAGACGAACGTCTCACGCCCGCCGCGTGCTGCGATGCAATGTGATCCGCCGAACCGGATGTGCTACAAGGACATCGATATCCCCGCCGTACGGAACCGGAGCCGACCATGCCCTATGCCGTCCCCCAGGCCCAGCACGCCGACCGTGTACTCGGCGCGCTCGCCGGGCGCCTGCCTGCGCCGGCCGACTCCGAGCGCCTCGTGTCGTCGTGGCAACGCTCGCTGGAGCGCTACTGTCTCGACCCTGCTTCGTCGATCGGCCCGCGTGTGCTGACCGCGGCCGAGCTGCGCGAAGTGCGCGACAAGGAAGAGGCCTTCCTGCGCGCGTCGGGCCAGTGCCTGACGCGGCTGCACGACATGATCCGCGTCGCCGACTACTGCGTGATGCTGACCGACGCGCACGGCGTGACGATCGACTACCGGATCGACCGCGAGCGCCGCAACGATTTCCGTCATGCAGGGCTGCACATCGGCTCGTGCTGGTCGGAAAGCGAGGAAGGAACGTGCGGCGTCGCGAGCGTGCTGACCGATCTCGCACCGATCACCGTGCACAAGACCGATCACTTTCGCGCGGCGTTCACGACACTCACCTGCAGCGCGGCGCCGATCTTCTCGCCGGGCGGCGAACTGATCGGCGTGCTCGACGCTTCGGCCGTGCATTCGCCCGACAGCCGCGACAGCCAGCGGCTCGTCTACCAGCTTGTGCGGCAAAGCGCGGCGCTGATCGAGGACGGCTACTTCGTCCACAGCACCGCGCAATACTGGATCCTGTTCGGGCATCCGAACCGTCACTACGTCGAAGCACAACCCGAATGGCTGATCGCGTTTGACGAATGCGGCAATATCGTCGCCGCGAACCGGCAGGCGCGCGACGCGCTGCCGGCGCTGCGCGAGCCGCGCCATATCGACGAGATCTTCGATGCGACCGAGATGCCGCTGCGCGATGCCGCGCGGCTCGATACGATCGTCGCGGTGCGGCTGCGCGCGACCGGCGCGCCGCTCTATGCGCGATTGCGGGCGCCGCTACGGCGCGCCGGCCGCGAGCCCGGCACGGTATCGCGCCGCGCGGGCACCGCGCCACGCCACGTCGGCGCGCTGACGCCGTTCCTGCACAGCAGCGACGCGCATATCGCGCAGCAAGCCGAGCTCGCGCTGCGCGTCGCGAGCAAGCGGCTGCCGATTCTCGTGCTCGGCGAAACCGGCGCGGGCAAGGAAGTGTTCGCGCGCGCGATCCACGATGCCGGTGCGCGGCGCGCGCGACCGTTCGTCGCCGTCAACTGCGGCGCGCTGCCGGATGCGCTGATCGAGAGCGAACTGTTCGGCTATGCGGCCGGCGCGTTCACCGGCGCGCGCAAGCACGGTGCACGCGGCAAGATCGCGCTCGCCGACGGCGGCACGCTGTTTCTCGATGAAATCGGCGACATGCCGCTCGCGCTGCAGACGCGCCTGCTGCGCGTGCTCGCCGACGGCGAGGTCGTGCCGCTCGGCAGCGATACGCCCGTGCGCGTCGATCTCGACGTGATCTGCGCGACCCACCGCGATCTCGCGCGGATGGTGGCCGACGGGACGTTCCGCGAAGATCTGTACTACCGGCTGAGCGGCGCGACGTTCGAACTGCCGCCGCTGCGTGAACGCTCGGACGTGCGCGACGTGATTGCCGCCGTGTTCGCCGAGGAAGCGCAGGCGACCGGCCACGTGCTCACGCTCGATCCGACGCTCGCCGAGCAGCTCGCCGCATACGCGTGGCCCGGCAACGTGCGGCAACTTCGCAACGTGCTGCGCTATGCGTGCGCGGTGTGCGACGCCGCGCGCGTGACGCGGCACGACCTGCCGGCCGACCTCGTCGCGCAACTCGGCGCCGATGCGGCCGGCGCACTGCCCGACGACGAGCGCGGCCGCATCGTCGCGGCGCTCACCGCGCACCGCTGGCGGCCCGACGCGGCCGCCAAGGCGCTCGGCATGTCGCGTGCGACGCTGTACCGGCGCATCGCGAAGCACCGGATCGTCGCACCGCACCGCGCGTGACGCACGGGCACGACTGCGGTCATGCGGCCTGCCCGGCCGCTTCGTTCGCGTTGCCTGCCACGCCGGCCGCTTCGTCGCGCCGCGTGAACACTTCGTGCGCGGCGAACAGCGCGTTGAGCGCGGCCGGCATCCCCGCATACACGGCCATCTGCATGAACACCTCGACGATCTCGTCGCGCGTGCAACCGACGTTCAGCGCGGCCTCGATATGCACCTTCAGTTGCGGCTGCGCGTTGCCGAGCGCGGCCAGCGCCGCGATCGTCGCGATTTCGCGCGCCTTCAGGTCGAGCTGCGGCCGGCTGTAGATGTCGCCGAAGCTGAACTCGACCAGGAGCCGCCCGAAGTCCGGTGCGATCGGCGCGAGCGCCGCGATCACGCGTTCGCCCACTTCGCCGTCGATTTCCTTCAGTTTGTTCCAGCCGCGCGTGTAGCGATCCTCAACGAGTCGTTCCATGGTGTCCGTCCTGTTCCGATAAAGCGTGAGAAGAATTTGCCCGTCGTTCCGCTTCGTGCCCCTGCGCCTCGTAGTACGTGATCTTGTCGCCGATCACGTCGAGGTTTGCCTGCAGCTCCGCGAGATGCGCGCGCACCGCGTCGCGATGCGCGACCAGCAAGTCGCGCCGCGCGCCGAACGTCGACTCGCCTTGCTCGCGCAGCACCGCGAACGCCTGGATCTGCGCGATCGGCATGCCGGTCGCCTTCAGGCGCATCACGAAGGCCAGCCCGGCAAGGTCGGCCGGTGCATAGAGCCGGTGCCCGGCTGCCGTGCGCGAAATCGCGCGCAGCAGGCCGGCCTGCTCGTAGTACCGCAGCGTGTGCGTGGACACGCCCGTCAATTCGGCGACTTGCCCGATCGTCAGCGGACCGGCGGCGGAGGGTTGGGATGCGGTTTTCGACATGGCAGGAACAAGGTTAGGAGTTAGAGTTCACTCTAAGTCAAGCGTTATCGAACGGCCAGCGCAACGACGATCCGCGCACGCCCTGCGACACCGTAAAGAATGGTCAAAACCGGCACCCGGCACGGGTTTCGGCCTTTACAGCACCGCAAGCCTTCAGCAAGATTCGGTCAGCCTGTCTTAAAAAGGGCACGCATTTGTCCTATGCTTAACGGCGACGGCCGGCCCGATCTCGCGCCGCCGTCCGTTGCAACAGCCATTCATCCGTCAGAACCAGGGAGCCTTTGCCATGCTGAAAAAGCTGCTGATGCTGTTCGTCGCGCTGTCGCTGTCGCTCGCCGCCGGCCTTGCCGCGGCTGTCGAAGTCAACTCGGCTGACCAGGCCGCGCTCGAATCCGTGAAGGGTCTCGGCCCCGTGAAGTCGAAGGCGATCATCGACGAACGCACCAAGAACGGCCCGTTCAAGGATGCCGACGATCTCGCGAACCGCGTGAAGGGCCTCGGCACGAAATCGGTCGGGCACCTGGAGGAAAACGGCCTGACGATCGGCGGCTCGTCGACGCCGCCGAAGGGCGTGAAACTGTCGAAGCCGGCCGCAACCGCACCGGCCACGACGACTGCCGGCACCGCATCGACGTCCACGACCGCGACGGCCGGCACGACGACTGCAGCGCCGGCCCCGGCGGCAAGCGCACCGGATGCGGCGGCGAAACCGGCGAAGGCGAAGCGCGCGTCGAAGAAGGAAAAGGCAGCGGCCGCAGCGGCGGCATCCGCCGACGCGGGTGCGAGCGCACCGGCCGCCGCGTCGTCCGCGAAGGCGACGAAGGGTTCGAAGAAGAAGAGCAAGAAGGACAAGGCAGCCTCCGCCGCCGCGGCGTCGGGCGCCTGATGTGCGCCGCGCGCGCGACGGCGTGCGCGCGGTATTCGTTCAACGGGCGCCGTCGTCACGGCGCCCTTTTCAGTGAAGGTGAAGAACCATGGGTCTCCTCGACATCGTCGGCGGTCTGATCGGCGGCCAGGCCGGCGGCAACTCGCAAAGCGCGCTCATCACGACCGCGCTCGAATTCATCAACAACCAGCCGGGCGGCCTGAACGGCCTGATCGAGAAGTTCAAGGCAGGCGGCGCCGGCGACATCATCGGCTCGTGGGTCGGCAACGGCGAAAACCAGCCGATCTCGGGCGAGACGCTGCAGAACGTGCTTGGCTCGGACGTGGTCGGCTCGCTCGCGAGCAAGGTCGGTATCGATCCGTCGCAAGCCTCGTCGATTCTCGCGCAGGTGCTGCCGCACGTCGTCAACGGCGCGACGCCGAACGGCGAAGTGCCGGCCGGCGGCCAGGTCGACACGTCGAACGTGCTCGGCACGCTCACGCAGCTTGCCGGCATGTTCGGCGGCAACAAGCAGGGCTAAGCATTCCAGCCGGCGCGGCAGCCCGTTGTGCCGCTCCATAAGCAAACACCCCGCTTCAGGCGGGGTGTTCGTTTTTGCGCGCCCGGCGTGAGCCGGGCGGGCGACCGATGGCAGGCGATCAGTGCACGACGCGGTCGAACACGAACTTGCCGTCGTGGACGTCGACCGGAATCACGTCCTTCGGACCGAAGCGGCCGGCGAGGATCAGCTTCGCGACCGGGTTCTCGATCTCCTGCTGGATCGCGCGCTTCAGCGGCCGTGCACCGAACAGCGGATCGTAGCCGACCTTCCCGATCTGCTCGAGCGCCGCGTCCGACACGTCGAGCGCCATGTCGAGCTTCGCGAGCCGGTCGTGCAGGCGCGCCAGCTGGATCTTCGCGATCGACTCGATGTTGCTGCGGTCGAGCGCATGGAACACGACGACGTCGTCGATCCGGTTCAGGAACTCGGGGCGGAAATGCTGCTTCACCTCGAGCCACACCGCGTCCTTGATCTCTTCCTGCGGCGCGCCCGTCATCGCCTGGATCACCTGCGAGCCGAGGTTCGACGTCATCACGATCACCGTGTTCTTGAAGTCGACCGTACGCCCCTGCCCGTCCGTCATGCGACCGTCGTCGAGCACCTGCAGCAGCACGTTGAACACGTCCGGGTGCGCCTTCTCGATCTCGTCGAGCAGGATCACGCTGTACGGCTTGCGGCGCACGGCTTCCGTCAGGTAGCCGCCTTCCTCGTAGCCGACATAGCCCGGCGGCGCGCCGATCAGCCGCGCGACGCTGTGCTTCTCCATGAACTCGCTCATGTCGATGCGGATCAGGTGCTCTTCCGAGTCGAACAGGAACGACGCCAGCGCCTTGCACAGCTCGGTCTTGCCGACACCCGTCGGGCCGAGGAACAGGAACGAGCCGTACGGACGGTTCGGATCGGCGAGACCCGCACGCGAACGGCGGATCGCGTCGGCCACCGCGCCGATCGCCTCATGCTGGCCGACCACGCGCTCGTGCAGCTTTTCCTCGATGTGCAGCAGCTTCTCGCGTTCGCCCTGCATCATCCGCGACACGGGAATCCCCGTCGAACGCGACACGACTTCAGCGATTTCCTCGGCACCGACCTGCGTGCGCAACAGGCGCGGACGCGTCGGGCTGTGCTGCTCCTGCTCTTCGGCCTGCGTGACCTGCTTCAGCTGCGCCTCGAGCTGCGGCAGCTTGCCGTACTGCAGCTCGGCGACCTTCTCCAGCTTGCCGTCACGCTGCAGCCGCGCGATGTCCGCCCGCACCTTCTCGATTTCTTCCTTGAGCTGTGCGCTGCCCTGCACCGCGGCCTTCTCGGCGGTCCAGATCTCTTCCAGGTCCGCGTACTCGCGGCCGAGGCGGTCGATCTCTTCCTCGATCAGCTGCAGGCGCTTCTGCGACGCTTCGTCCTGCTCCTTCTTCACGGCTTCGCGCTCGATCTTCAGCTGGATCAGCCGGCGGTCGAGCTTGTCCATCTCTTCGGGCTTCGAATCGATTTCCATCTTGATCTTCGAAGCGGCTTCGTCGATCAGGTCGATGGCCTTGTCGGGCAGGAAGCGGTCGGTGATGTAGCGGTGCGACAGCTCGGCCGCCGCGACGATCGCCGGGTCGGTGATGTCGACGCCGTGGTGCAGTTCGTACTTCTCCTGCAGCCCGCGCAGGATCGCGATCGTCGCCTCGACGCTCGGCTCGTCGACGAGCACCTTCTGGAAGCGGCGCTCGAGCGCGGCGTCCTTCTCGATGTACTTGCGGTATTCGTCGAGCGTGGTCGCGCCGATGCAGTGCAGCTCGCCGCGCGACAGCGCCGGCTTCAGCATGTTGCCCGCGTCCATCGCGCCTTCGGCCTTGCCCGCGCCGACCATCGTGTGGATTTCGTCGATGAAGACGATCGTCTGGCCTTCGTCCTTCGCGATGTCGTTCAGCACGGCCTTCAGGCGCTCCTCGAATTCGCCGCGGTACTTCGCACCGGCGAGCAGCGCGGCCATGTCGAGCGACAGCACGCGCTTGCCCTTCAGCGTCTCCGGCACCTCGCCGTTGACGATCCGTTGCGCGAGCCCTTCGACGATCGCGGTCTTGCCGACACCCGGCTCGCCGATCAGCACCGGGTTGTTCTTCGTGCGGCGCTGCAGGATCTGGATCGAGCGGCGGATTTCGTCGTCGCGGCCGATCACCGGGTCGAGCTTGCCCGCACGCGCGCGCTCGGTCAGGTCGACCGTGTATTTCTTCAACGCTTCGCGCTGGCTTTCCGCGTCCTGGCTATGCACCTGCGAGCCGCCGCGCACCGCGGCGATCGCGGCTTCCAGCGCCTTGCGCGTGAGGCCGTGCTGACGCGCGAGCTTGCCGGCTTCGCCCTTGTCGTCGGACACGGCGAGCAGGAACATTTCGCTCGCGATGAACGTGTCGTTGAGCTTCTGCGCTTCCTTGTCGGCCTGGTTCAGCAGCCCGGCCAGTTCACGGCCGATCTGAATGTCGCCGCCCGTGCCCGTCACTTGCGGCAGGCGCGAGATGGCTTCGTTCAGCGCGCCTTGCAGCGCCTGAATGTGAACGCCCGCGCGCGACATCAGCGAGCGCGCGGAACCGTCCTGCTGCGCGACCAGCGCCGCGAGGACGTGAACGGGTTCGATGTATTGATTGTCGCGGCCTGCCGCGAGGCTTTGCGCGTCCGCGAGTGCTTCCTGGAACTTGGTGGTGAGCTTGTCGATTCTCATTTAGTCGAGACCTCCAATTTTCGATTAACACCAAGATGAGGATGGTTATGCGGCTTTCAAGCGAAATTCGGGTTGATTCAGCGCAAAAATTGCTGGATTGACTGGAAGCGGCTCCTGGACGGGCCGCGCGCGGATCGCGGGGCGCGGCGCCTGCGTGTCAGCCGGCCGCCGACGGCGGCTCGACGGTCGCCGGCGCGTCGTCCGGCGGCGCTTCGGCACGCACGAGCGCAACCGGACGGATACCGAGCAGCGCCGCGATCGGCGACGCGGGCTCGACGAGTTCACTGAGCCGGTGACGGTCGAGTTCGGCGAAGAACGCGTCGCGCGCGGCCGCCAGCACCCCCTTCAGGCGGCACTGCGGCTCGATCACGCAGCCGCGCGATTCGCCGCTGTCGGTCAAAAAGCAACCGACCAGCGCGAAGTCGCTCTCGGTCGCGCGCACGACCTGGCCGACCGTCAGCTGCAGCGATTGCGGGAAGAGCCGCAGCCCGCCATTGCGGCCGCGAACCGTGTCGACCCATCCCAGCTCGCCGAGCTGCTGCACGACTTTCATCAGATGGTTCTTCGAGATGCCGTAGGCATCCGAGATCTCCTGGATCGTCGCGAGCCCCTCTCCGCGTACGGCAAGGTACAGCATCACGCGCAGCGAATAGTCGGTGTAGTCGGTGAGTCTCATGAGCGAATACGGAAGTGAGCGAACGTGTTCCGATGACGTGAGGCGGGCCGATCGCGGTGCCCGCGGGACCGGCCGACGGTCCCGTTCCGCGCCCCGGGTTGCCGGGATCGCGTGCGCGCAATAAGATGCGTGACAGTTACACGTTTTCAGCGGGTATTGGACGCTATTTTGCGTCAAAATCCGACCGGCGTCCTGCCTGACACCCACGCCACGCCCGTCGGCGCCCCCGATCTACCGGCCCCTTTTTGCCATGACTGCCCTGCCCGCCTCGCCCGACACCGCACCGGCCCGCCCTCGCGACACCGAGCCGACCGAAGACAACATCCGCGATCTCGTCTACGCGTTCTACGACCGCGTGCGCGCCGATCCGCTGCTCGGGCCCGTGTTCGACGCGAAGCTGGCCGGCCGCTGGGACGACCACCTGCCGAAGATGGTCACGTTCTGGTCGAGCCTTGTGCTCGGCACCAAGGGCTATCGCGGCAACGTGCAGCAGGCGCACCAGCCGCTCGACGGGATCGAGCCGGCCCATTTCAGCCGCTGGCTGTCGCTGTTCCTGAAGACCGTCGAGGCGCGCTACGCGCCGCCCGCGGCGATCCGCTTCATGGAGCCCGCGCTGCGGATCGCGCAGAGCCTGCAGTTGAGCCGGTTCGGCTGGGACTACCGGATTCCGCCCGAGCAGCAGGCACTGCTCGACGCGATCGCGCCGCGCCGCCGCGACGCGAACGACGCTCCGCACGCGTCGCTGTCGCGTACCCGCGGCGAGCCGTTTCCGACGAAGATCATCGGGCGCAGCGTCGATCCGGACGCGTAACGCGCGGCCCGTGGCGCCAGGCACGCGTGCCGCCTGCGGCACATGGCCGCACCGTCCGTCCCGATGCCGTGTTCAGCGCGGCGTATTGCCCGACTCGACACCCCAGCGCGCGAGCGCGGCATCGTCGGTGCTGCGCGCATCGACCCAGCGCTCGCCGTCCGGCGTCGTTTCCTTCTTCCAGAACGGCGCCTCGGTCTTCAGATAGTCCATCACGAACTCGCACGACGCGAACGCATCGCCGCGATGCGACGCGACCGTCGCGACCATCACGATCTGGTCGAGCGGCAGCAGCCTGCCGACGCGATGCACGATCGCGACGTCGATGCCCGGCCAGCGCCGGGAGGCCTCCGCGGCGATCTTCTCGAGCGCCTTCTCGGTCATCCCCGGATAGTGCTCGAGCTCCAGCGCGGCGATCGAGTCGCCTTCGTTCAGGTCGCGCACCGTGCCGACGAAGCACGCGAGCGCGCCGATCTTCGGGTTGCGCGCGCGCAATGCCGCGACTTCCGCATTCAGATCGAAATCGTCTGCCTGGACTCGTACCGTTGCCATCGCACGCCCTCTCAACCGCCCGTCACCGGCGGAAAGAACGCGACCTCGCAGCCTTCGGTGAGCCGCGTGTCGGGATCGGTCATCTCGTGGTTGCACGCCATGCGCAGCGCGCGCCCTTCGGCGAGCGTCTCGGCCCACGCGCCGCCGCGCACGCGCAGCCACGCGCGCACGTCGCCGACGGTCGTCACGCTGTCCGGCACGTTTGCCTCTTCATCGGCGACGCCCAGCGCCTCGCGCACGCTTGCAAAAAATTTCAGCTGAATCTTCATGGTTCGGGAAGCCGTCGCGTTACGACAGCAGTTCGGAAAACGGAATGAAACGCACGGTCTCGCCGGCGCTGATCGCGTGCTGTGGCGGATTGTCGATCAGGCCGTCGCCCCAGACCGTCGACGTCAGCACCGCCGAGCTCTGGTTCGGGAACAGGTCGAGGCCGCCGGCCGCGTTCACGCGCGCACGCAGGAATTCGTTGCGCCGGTCGCCCTTGCTTTGCGAAAAGTCCGCCCGCAGCGACAGCGCGCGCGGCGCGACGTCGCGCACGCCGGACAGACGCAGCAGGAACGGCCGCACGAACAGCAGGAACGTGACGAAGCTCGATACGGGATTGCCGGGCAGCCCGATGAAGTGCGCATCGGCGCGCTCGTCGCCGCGACGCACCGCGCCATACGCGAGCGGCTTGCCCGGCTTCATCGCGATCTGCCACAGCGCGAGCCGCCCTTCGGCCTCGACGGCCGGCTTCACGTGATCCTCGTCGCCGACCGATACGCCGCCGCTCGTCAGGATCACGTCGTGATCGCGCGCGGCCTCGCGCAGCGTGTCGCGCGTCGCGGCGAGCGAGTCGGGCACGATCCCGTAGTCGGTCACGTGGCAGCCGAGCCGCTCCAGCAGCCCGCGCACCGTGAAGCGGTTCGAGTTGTAGATCGCGCCAGGCTTCAGCGGCTCGCCGGGCATCGTCAGTTCGTCGCCGGTGAAGAACACCGCGACGCGGATCCGCCGAGCCACCGACAGCTGCGCGCAGCCGACCGATGCGGCGAGGCCGAGCGCCTGCGGCGTGAGCCGCGTGCCGGCCGGCAGGATCACCGAACCCTGGCGGATGTCCGCGCCCTGCGCGGTGATCCACTCGCCGGCCTTCGGCGTGTGCAGGATCTCGACGGCGTCGCCGTCGGCCGATGCCTGCTCCTGCATCACGACCGCATCGGCGCCGGCCGGCACCGACGCACCGGTAAAGATCCGCGCAGCCGTGCCGGCCGCGAGCGGTTGAGCCGGATGGCCGGCCGGAATGCGCTGCGACACCGGCAACCGCCGATCGCCGTGCAGCAGGTCGGCGACGCGCACCGCATAGCCGTCCATCGCACTCGTATGCATCGGCGGCACGTCGAGCGGCGAACTCACGTCGGCGGCCAGCACGCGGCCGAGCGCATCGAGCGTGGCGACGGTTTCGGCGCCGGGCAGCGGCTTCGCGGCATCGAGCAGCGCGGCGAGCGCCTCGGCGGTCGACAGCATCGGCGCGCGCGGCGCCGCGGGATTCGGGTTCGACATCGATGGAATCGGGGATCGTTGAAGTCAATACGTCATTGTAGCGACGCCGTCGCACGGGCGCGCAATATGGCGGACATGCGAAAACTGTGATCGGCGCGAACGCGCGGGTCTGGCACTTGTTTCGCGCGACAGGCGATGCCCGCGCGCCAATTGAAACGGCCGGAATCCCGATCCGTTCGACGAATCGGCATTCCGGCCGTCCTGCGCAGCCGGGCCCGCGGGCCCGGCCGTGCGTCACGCGCCCGTGTGAGCGACGATGAAGTCCTTCACCTGCTGGGCATCGGCCTTCACGACCTCGAAGCGCTGCGGCAGCGACTCGAGCCCGTCGAACGCGGCCGGCCGCTCGGCTTCGCGATCGAGCGCCTCGCGGATCGTCTCGCCGAACTTGATCGGCTGAGCCGTCTCGAGCACGACCATCGGCACGCCGGCATCCAGGTGCTCGCGTGCGACCTTCACGCCGTCGGCCGTGTGCGTGTCGATCATCGTGTCGTAGCGCGAGAACACGTCGCGGATCGTCGCGATGCGGTCGGTGTGGCTGCTGCGGCCCGATACGAAGCCGAACTCGGCGACGCGCGCGAAATCGCCGCTCGCCGCGAGATCGAAGCCGCCCTTTTCCTCGACGTCGCGGAACAGCTGCATCACGCGCGCCGGATCGCGGCCGAGCAGGTCGAACACGAAGCGCTCGAAGTTCGACGCCTTCGAGATGTCCATGCTCGGGCTGCTGGTGTGATACGTGTTCTCGGCGCTGCGCACGCGATACGCACCGGTGCGGAAGAACTCGTCGAGCACGTCGTTCTCGTTGGTCGCGACCACGAGCTTCGCGATCGGCAGCCCCATCATCCGCGCGATGTGGCCCGCGCAGACGTTGCCGAAGTTGCCCGACGGCACCGTGAACGACACGCGCTCGTCGTTGGACTGCGTCGCCGCAAAGTAGCCCTTGAAGTAGTACACGACCTGCGCAACGACGCGCGCCCAGTTGATCGAGTTGACCGTGCCGATCTTCTGCTGTGCCTTGAACGCGTGATCGTTCGACACGGCCTTCACGATGTCCTGGCAGTCGTCGAACACGCCTTCGACCGCGAGGTTGAAGATGTTCGGATCCTGCAGGCTGAACATCTGCGCCGTCTGGAACGCGCTCATCTTCTTGTGCGGCGACAGCATGAACACGCGCACGCCGGCCTTGCCGCGCATTGCGTACTCGGCCGCGCTGCCCGTGTCGCCGGACGTCGCGCCGAGGATGTTCAGCGCTTCGCCATGCTTCGCGAGCGTGTACTCGAACAGGTTGCCGAGCAGCTGCATCGCCATGTCCTTGAACGCGAGCGTCGGGCCGTTCGACAGTTCGAGCAGCGACAGCGCCGCGCCGTTCTCGGTGCCGAGCGTCTTCAGCGGCGTGATGTCGGACGCGTTCTCGCCGTGGCGCGTGTTGCTGTACACGGCGGCCGTGTACGTGCGGCGCGTGATCGCGCGCAGGTCGTCGGCCGGCACGTCGTCGCAGAACTTCGACAGGATCTCGAACGCGAGATCCGCGTACGACAGCGTGCGCCAGCGCGCGAGCTCGTCGGCGGACACCTTCGGATACTCGGCCGGCAGGTAGAGCCCGCCGTCCTTTGCGAGGCCGCCGAGCAGGATGTCGGAGAACGTGTGGCGCTCGCCGATGCCGGCGCCGCGCGTGGAGATGTAGTTCATGTCGCCTTCCGTCCTCAGTTCAGCGCTTCCATGCGCAGCTTCGTCACCTTCGACACGACCGTCGCGAGGCTCTCGATTTGCGCGATCGCCGCATTGACGTTCTTCTCGACCGTTTCGTGCGTGATCAGGATGATGTCGGTTTCGCCGTTCGCACCGTCGACCTGCTCCGACTCCTTCTGCAGCAGCGCGTCGATCGAGATGCCCGATTCGGCGAGGATGCGCGTGATGGCGGCGAGCACGCCGGTCTGGTCGGCCACGCGCAGGCGCAGGTAATAGCCGCTCGTCACTTCCTCGATCGGCAAGATCGGCGTGTTCGACAGGCTGTCCGGCTGGAACGCGAGATGCGGCACGCGATGCTCCGGGTCGGCCGTGTGCAGGCGCGTGACGTCGACGAGATCCGCGACCACGGCCGATGCGGTCGGCTCCGCGCCCGCGCCCTTGCCGTAGTACAGCGTCGTGCCGACCGCGTCGCCGTGCACGACGACCGCGTTCATCGCCCCCTCGACGTTCGCGAGCAGGCGCTTCTCGGGGATCAGCGTCGGGTGCACGCGCAGCTCGATGCCGTTTTCGGCGCGGCGCGTGATGCCGAGCAGCTTGATCCGGTAGCCGAGCTCTTCCGCGTAGCGGATGTCGGTCGCGTCGAGCTTGCTGATGCCTTCGACGTAGGCACGGTCGAACTGCACCGGCACGCCGAACGCGATCGCGCTCATGATCGTCGCCTTGTGCGCGGCGTCGACGCCTTCGATGTCGAAGGTCGGATCGGCTTCCGCGTAGCCGAGTTCCTGCGCGGCCTTCAGCGCGGTCGCGAAGTCGAGCCCGCGGTCGCGCATTTCCGACAGGATGTAGTTGGTCGTGCCGTTGATGATGCCCGCGATGTACTGGATGCGGTTCGCGGTCAGGCCTTCGCGCAGCGCCTTGATGATCGGGATGCCGCCGGCGACGGCCGCTTCGAACGCGACCATCACGCCCTTCTCGCGCGCGGCTTCGAAGATCTCGGTGCCGTGCACCGCGAGCAGCGCCTTGTTCGCCGTCACGACGTGCTTGCCGTTCGCGATCGCGCGCAGCACGAGCTCGCGCGCGATGCCCGTGCCGCCGATCATCTCGGCGATGATCGCGATCGACGGATCGTCGACGACTGCATTGAAGTCGTCGGTGATCTGTGCGGCGGCGGCGTCACCGCCGAGCGCAGCCTGCGCCTTGGCCGGGTTGCGCACGGCAATGCGCGCCACCTCGATGCCGCGCCCCGCGCGTCGCTTGATTTCTTCCTGGTTGCGGCGCAGCACCGTGAAGGTGCCGCTGCCCACCGTGCCGAAGCCCAACAGGCCAACTTTGATCGGTTCCATGCTGCGTGTGATCGATGAGTAAGTAGTAATGAATTCCGTGTGACGCTGCCCGCTCAGACCGAATGGCGCTTGCGGTAGCCGTCGAGGAAGCGTGCGATCCGGTTGATCGAATCGGTCAGGTCGTCGAGGTTCGGCAGGAAGACCACGCGGAAGTGGTCCGGCGTCGCCCAGTTGAAACCCGTGCCCTGCACCAGCAGCACGCGCTCTTCGAGCAACAGGTCGAGAATGAATTGCTGGTCGTTCTGGATCGGGTAGAGCTTCGGGTCGAGGCGCGGGAACATGTACAGCGCGGCCTGCGGCTTCACGCAGGTCACGCCCGGGATCGACGTCAGCATGTCGTACGCGAGCTCGCGCTGCTTGTACAGGCGCCCGCTCGGCACGATCAGCTCGTTGATGCTCTGGTAGCCGCCGAGCGCCGTCTGGATCGCGAACTGGCCGGGCACGTTCGCGCACAGGCGCATCGACGACAGGATGCCGAGTCCCTCGAGGTAATCCTTCGCGCGCCGGCGGTTGTCGCCGCCGAGGCCCGACACGGCCATCCAGCCCGCGCGGTAGCCGCACGAGCGATAGCTCTTCGACAGGCTGTTGAACGTGACGGTGATCACGTCTTCCGACAACGCCCCCATCGCCGTGTGCTCGAGGCCGTCGTAGACGATCTTGTCGTAGACCTCGTCGGCGAACACGATCAGCCCGTGCTGGCGCGCGATGTCGATCAGCTCGAGCAGCAATTCGTCGGAATAAAGCGCGCCCGTCGGGTTGTTCGGGTTGATCACGACGATCGCCTTCGTGTTCGGCGTGATCTTGCTGCGGATGTCGTCGAGATCGGGCATCCACGCATTCTGCTCGTCGCACACGTAGTGCACGGGCGTGCCGCCCGACAGGCTCACGGCCGCCGTCCACAGCGGGTAATCAGGCGCGGGCAGCAGCACTTCGTCGCCGTCGTTCAGCAGCGCCTGGGTCGCCATCACGATCAGCTCGGACGCGCCGTTGCCGATGTAGATGTCGTCGAGGCCGACGCCCACGACGCCCTTTTCCTGCGTGTAGTGCATCACGGCCTTGCGCGCCGAGAACACGCCCTTCGAATCCGAATAGCCGGACGACGCCGGCAGGTTGCGGATCATGTCCTGGATGATCTCGTCCGGCGCGTCGAAACCGAACGGCGCGAGGTTGCCGATGTTCAGCTTGATGATGCGGTGGCCTTCTTCCTCGAGGCGCTTCGCGTGCTCGAGCACCGGGCCACGGATGTCGTAGCAGACGTTGAGCAGCTTGTTCGACTTCTGAATCGGTTTCACGACGACACGGTTCCTGGGTTGGCCTTGCGGCCGGGGGGACGGGATCAAAACTGGAAAGCGGCCGGTCTGTGCGCGCTGTCTAGACTGGGAAAAAGCGGGCGGTCGGACGCGGCTTGTGGCGACGCACGACGCAAGTGGCGCCCGGGGGCGACCAAAAAGTTATAATTTAGCGGATTTTGGCCGACTTTCGCAATGCACCATAGCCGCGCCGGGCCCGCGCCGTCAGGCGTCCCCGCGCGGCCAGGCGCGTGAAACCGGCCATCCGGGCCGCTTCGGCCCTGCGAACCATTCCCCTTCGGAACCGCGGAATACCGATTTGAAACTGCACCAGGACACGAGCGGCGCGCTCAACACCGTCACCGGCTACGGCCCCGATTACGTCGACGTCAATCTCGAACGCCATGAAACGAGCGTCATCGTGCTGCCCGGCGCGCCGGTCCAGGCATGGCCCGTGGCGTCGTTCGACGCGCTCGCGCCGGAGCATTTCGCGATGCTGCTCGATCCGACGCCCGAGCTCGTGATCTTCGGCAGCGGCGCGCGGCTGCGCTTCCCGCACCCGCGCCTCGTCGCGGCGCTCACGGCCAAGCGGATCGGCGTCGAGACGATGGATTTCCAGGCGGCCTGCCGCACCTACAACATCCTGATGGCCGAGGGCCGCAAAGTCGCCGCCGCGCTCTTAATTGAACGTTAATCCCGGATGCGGTAAAACTCGGGCCGGCGCAACGGGTCGATCCCTTCGATCGGCCCGGCCAGGCCGCCCGCCCCGGCGCAATCCGCCGGCGGCCCGTCACAACAACCAACAGGCTGAAAATCCATGAACGATACGCCGTCGAGGCTACCGCTCAATCGCATCACGCTCGTCCTCCTGCTCGTCGCGCTCGCGATCGTCTGGTTCGCGCCGCTCGGGCTGCGCCACCTGATCCCGAGCGACGAAGGCCGCTACGCGGAGATGGCGCGCGAGATGTTCGTCACCGGCGACTGGATCACGCCGCGCTACAACGGCTACAAGTACTTCGAGAAGCCGCCGCTGCAGACCTGGCTGAATGCGCTCACGTTCGCGTGGTTCGGCATCGGCGAATGGCAGGCGCGCCTCTACACGGCCGTCGCGAGCTTCGCCGGCATCCTGCTCGTCGGCTACACCGGCGCGCGCCTGTTCAACCCGCTGTCGGGCTTCCTCGCGGCCGTCGTGCTCGCGAGCTCGCCGTACTGGAACCTGATGGGCCACTTCAACGCGCTCGACATGGGGCTCGCGTTCTGGATGGCGCTGTCGCTCTGCTCGCTGCTGCTCGCGCAACAGCCCGGGCTGCGCCCGGCCGCCGTGCGCGGCTGGATGTGGGCATGCTGGGCCGCGATGGCGTTCGCGGTGCTGTCCAAGGGCCTCGTCGGGCTGATCCTGCCCGGCGCCGTGCTCGTGCTCTATACGCTGATCGCGCGCGACTGGGCACTGTGGAAGCGCCTGTACCTCGTCAGCGGCCTCGTGATCTTCTTCGCGATCGTCACGCCGTGGTTCGTGCTCGTCCAGCAGCGCAACCCCGAATTCTTCAACTTCTTCTTCATCGTCCAGCAGTTCCGCCGGTACCTGACCCCGGAACAGAACCGCCCGGGCCCGGTGTACTACTTCGTACCGGTGCTGCTGGTCGGCTTCCTGCCGTGGCTGTCGGTCGCGTGGCAGAGCATCCGCCATGCGCTGCGGATGCCGCGCCAGCCGAACGGCTTCTCGCCGATGCTGGTGCTGCTGATCTGGAGCGCCTTCATCTTCCTGTTCTTCAGCACGTCGCACTCGAAGCTGATCTCGTACGTGCTGCCGGTCGCGCCGGCGCTCGCGCTGATCATCGGCGCGTACCTGCCGCTGATGACGGCCGACCGGTTCCGCCGCCACCTGCTCGGCTACCTCGTGTTCTTCGTCGCCGCGGCGTTCGGGATCATCTTCCTCGCGTACCTGGGCGATGCCCGTACGCCGAACGCGCTGTACCGCGCATTCCAGATGTGGCTGTACGCGGGCCTCGCGGTCTCGGCCGCGCTGACGCTCGCGGCCGCGTGGCTGAACCGCCGCACGGGCGTCGCGGCCGCGATCGCCGCGTTCGGCGCCGCCTGGCTCGCGTTCGGCACGATCGGCGGCACCGGGCACGACGAATTCGGCCGCTACAGCTCGGGCGCGCTGCTCGCGCCCGCCGTGCGCGCCGAACTGGCGAAACTGCCGCCCGACACGCCGTTCTATTCGGTCGAGATGCTCGACCACACGTTCCCGTTCTACATGGGCCACACGACGATCATGGTCCAGCGCCAGGACGAGCTCGCGTTCGGGATCTCGATGGAGCCGAACAAATGGATTCCGACGGTCGACGAATGGGTCACGCGCTGGAAGCAGGAAACCCATGCACTCGCGATCATGCCGCCCGGCCAGTACGACACGCTGGTCAAGCAGGGCGTGCCGATGCGCGTGGTCGCGCGCGACAACCGCCGCGTGATCGTCGAGAAACCGCAATCGTAAGGACGCCCATCGCATGAATCCCGTTTCACTTGTGTGCATCGTCACCGGCGTGATGCTCAACGCCGTTGCGCAGCTGCTGCTCAAGGCCGGCGTCAACGCCGTCGGGCACTTCGAATTCAGCCGTGCGAACATTATCCCTGTCGGCCTGAAGATCGCGACCCAGCTGCCGATCATCGGCGGCCTCGGCTGCTACGTGCTGAGCGTCGTGGTCTGGATTCTCGGGCTGTCGCGGGTCGACGTGTCGATCGCGTACCCGATGCTGTCGCTCGGCTACGTCGTGAATGCGTTCGCGGCGTGGTACCTGTTCGGCGAAGTGCTGTCCGTCCAGCGGCTCATCGGGATCGGCATCATCCTGATCGGGGTGCTCGTGCTCGCGCGCAGCTGAGCATGCCCCGCGGCGTTAAGCGCCCGCCTACAAAAAATCACGGTGCGAATCCGCCAACCGGTGTTTAATGCCGGTTTCGGGCGGGATCGCCCGACCCTTTTATTACACGCCATTACAGGCCAACGCGTTCATGAGCCAGACTACCGCTCCGTTTCTGCCGTTCACCCGCCCGGAAATCGACGAGGAAACCATCCAGGGCGTCGTCGACGTGCTGCGCTCGGGCTGGATCACCACCGGCCCGCAGAGCCAGAAGTTCGAGGCAGCGCTGTCCGAGTACTGCGGCGGCCGTCCGGTCCGCGTGTTCAATTCGGGCACCTGCACGCTCGAGATCGGCCTGCGCATCGCGGGCGTCGGTGCCGGCGACGAAGTGATCACGACGCCGGCGTCGTGGGTCTCGACCAGCAACGTGATCATCGAAACGGGCGCGACGCCCGTGTTCGCCGACATCGATCCCGTCACGCGCAACATCAATCTCGACAAGCTCGAGCAGGCGATCACGCCGCGCACGAAGGCGATCATCCCGGTGTTCCTGTCCGGCCTGCCGGTCGACATGGACCGCCTGTACTCGATCGCGCGCGCGCACAAGCTGCGCGTGATCGAAGACGCCGCACAGGCGTTCGGCTCGACCTGGAACGGCAAGCGCATCGGCGCGCTCGGCGACCTCGTGTCGTTCAGCTTCCACGCGAACAAGAACCTGACGACGATCGAAGGCGGCGCACTCGTGCTGAACAACGAGGACGAAGCGACGCTCGCGCAGAAGTACCGGCTGCAGGGCATCACGCGCACCGGCTTCGACGGGATGGATTGCGACGTGCTCGGCGGCAAGTACAACCTGACCGACGTCGCCGCCCGCGTCGGCCTCGGCCAGTTGCCGCACATCGACCGCTTCACCGCGCAGCGCCGCGCGCTCGCCCGTGCGTATTTCGCCGCGTTCGACGGCAGCGCGGCCGCGAAGCTCGGCGTCGGCCTGCCGGTCGCCGACTTCGCGAACAGCAACTGGCACATGTTCCTCATCACGCTGCCGCTCGAGCGGCTGACGATCACGCGCGCCGAGTTCATGGCGCAGCTGAAGGAACGCGGCATCGGCACGGGCATCCACTACCCGGCGATCCATCTTTTCACGCTGTACCGTGCACGCGGCTTCAAGGAGGGCATGTTCCCCCACGCCGAACGGTACGGCGCGTCGACCGTCACGCTGCCGCTGTTCACGCAGATGACGGAAGACGACGTGCGTCGCGTGGTCGACGCCATCAACCAGATTTGCGAACAATACGGAAAATAAGCGTACATGAGTCATCTTGAAGCACGCGCCGGACATCCGGTCGCCGGGCACCAGGACGCAGGCCGGCCCGAAGTATCGGTCATCATCCCCGTGTACAACGAGGAAGACGGCCTCGCCGCGCTGTTCGCGCGGCTGTATCCGGCGCTCGACGCACTCGACACGTCGTACGAAGTGATCCTGATCAACGACGGCAGCCGCGACCGCTCGGCCGCGATGCTCGCCGATCAGTTCCACGTACGGCCCGACACGACGCGTGTCGTGCTGCTCAACGGCAACTACGGCCAGCACATGGCCATCCTCGCGGGCTTCGCGCAGTCGCGCGGCGAGATCGTCATCACGCTCGACGCCGACCTGCAGAATCCGCCCGAGGAAATCGGCAAGCTGATCGCGAAGATGCGCGAGGGCTACGACTACGTCGGCTCGATCCGCAAGCAGCGCCAGGACAGCCTGTGGCGGCGCAAGGCGTCGCAGATGATGAACCGGCTGCGCGAGCGCATCACGCGCATCAAGATGACCGACCAGGGCTGCATGCTGCGCGCGTACAGCCGCCGCATCATCGACACGATCAACGTGTGCGGCGAAGTCAACACATTCATTCCCGCGCTCGCGTACACGTTCGCGCAGAAGCCGACCGAAATCGAGGTCGCGCACGAGGAACGCTTCGCGGGCGAATCGAAGTATTCGCTGTACAGCCTGATCCGGCTGAACTTCGACCTCGTGACCGGCTTCTCGGTCGTGCCGCTGCAGTGGCTGTCGTTCATCGGCGTGATCCTGTCGCTCGGCTCCGCCGCGCTGTTCGTGCTGCTGCTGGTGCGCCGCTTCATCGTCGGCGCGGAAGTGCAAGGCGTGTTCACGCTGTTCGCGATCACGTTCTTCCTGCTCGGCGTGATCATCTTCGCGCTCGGCCTACTCGGCGAGTATGTCGGCCGCATCTACCAGCAGGTGCGCGCGCGTCCCCGCTACCTGATCCAGGCCGTGCTCGAGCAGCACGACGGCATGCCGCCGGTGCCGGCCGGCACGAACCGCACGGGAGCGCCGCAATGAAGCCGCGCGCGGTCGTCTTCGCGTATCACAACGTCGGCGTGCGCTGCCTGCAGGTACTGCTCGCGCGCGGCGTCGACGTCGCGCTCGTCGTCACGCACGAGGACAACCCGAACGAGAACATCTGGTTCGGCAGCGTCGCGTCCGTGGCGGCCGAGCACGGCATTCCGGTCGTCACGCCGGCCGATCCCGCCGATCCGGCCCTGCGCCGCGCGGTGTCGGATGCCCGGCCCGATTTCATCTTCTCGTTCTACTACCGGCACATGCTGCCGGTGGACCTGCTCGCGATCGCGCCGCGCGGCGCGTACAACATGCACGGTTCGCTGCTGCCGAAATACCGGGGTCGGGTTCCGACCAACTGGGCCGTGCTGAACGGCGAGACCGAGACCGGCGCGACGCTGCACGAGATGGCCGCGAAGCCCGACGCGGGCGCGATCATCGGCCAGACCGCGGTGCCGATCCTGCCGGACGACACGGCCACGCAGGTGTTCGACAAGGTCACGGTGGCCGCCGAGCAGACGCTCTGGCGCGTGCTGCCCGCGCTGCTCGCGGGCGAGGCCGCGCACCTGCCGAACGACCTGTCGACCGGCAGCTACTACGGCGGGCGCAAGCCCGAGGACGGCCGCGTCGACTGGTCGAAACCGGCCGCACAGGTCTACAACCTGGTGCGCGCGGTCGCGCCCCCGTATCCGGGCGCGTTCACGGACGTCGCCGGCACGCGTTTCGTGATCGCGCGCGCGCGCCTCGCGGCGCCCGGCAGCGCGGCAGCGGCCGCCGCGGCAGATTTGCCGCCCGGCCTGCACGTAAGCGATAATGCGCTATTCGGCGTCTGCGGCGACAGCCGCGCCCTATCCATTCTCGAGCTGTGGCAGCAGCGCGACGGCAGCGAAACCGTCGTGACGCCCGCGGAATTCGCGCAGTTCATTCATTCTTCCCGTCATTCATGAAAGCAAAAAAAGTCCTGATCCTGGGTGTGAACGGCTTCATCGGCCATCACCTGTCGAAGCGCATTCTTGAAACCACCGATTGGGAAGTGTTCGGCATGGACATGCAGACCGATCGGCTGGGCGACCTCGTCAACCACGAGCGGATGCATTTCTTCGAAGGCGACATCACGATCAACAAGGAGTGGGTCGAGTATCACGTGAAGAAGTGCGACGTGATCCTGCCGCTCGTCGCGATCGCGACGCCCGCCACCTACGTCCAGCAGCCGCTGCGCGTGTTCGAACTCGACTTCGAGGCGAACCTGCCGATCGTGCGTTCGGCCGTCAAGTACGGCAAGCACCTCGTGTTCCCGTCGACCTCCGAGGTCTACGGCATGTGCTCGGACGAGCAGTTCGATCCGGACGCATCGGCCCTCACCTACGGCCCGATCAACAAGCCGCGCTGGATCTACGCGTGCTCGAAGCAGCTGATGGACCGCGTGATCTGGGGCTACGGGATGGAAGGCCTGAACTTCACGCTGTTCCGCCCGTTCAACTGGATCGGCCCGGGCCTCGACTCGATCTACACGCCGAAGGAAGGCAGCTCGCGCGTGGTCACGCAGTTCCTCGGCCACATCGTGCGCGGCGAGAACATCAGCCTCGTCGACGGCGGCTCGCAGAAGCGCGCGTTCACCGACATCGGCGACGGCATCAGCGCGCTGATGAAGATCATCGAGAACAAGGACGGCGTCGCGTCGGGCAAGATCTACAACATCGGGAATCCGAAGAACAACTTCTCGGTTCGCGAACTCGCGCACAAGATGCTCGAACTGGCCGCGGAATACCCCGAGTACGCCGATTCGGCCAAGCAAGTGAAGCTCGTCGAAACGACGTCCGGCGCCTACTACGGCAACGGCTACCAGGACGTGCAGAACCGCGTGCCGAAGATCGACAACACGATGCAGGAGCTCGGCTGGGCGCCGCAGGCGACGTTCGACGACGCGCTGCGCAACATCTTCGAAGCGTATCGCGGCCACGTCGCCGACGCGCGCGCGCTCGTCGAACAGCAAGGCTGACCGGGACGCTCGCTTGGCTCGTATCGTCCTCAAGATCGACGTCGACACGCTGCGCGGCACGCGCGAAGGCGTGCCCAATCTCGCGCGCATCTTCGACCGCTTCAGTGCGCGCGCGACCTTCCTCTTCAGCCTCGGGCCCGATCACACGGGCTGGGCGCTGCGGCGCGTGTTTCGCCCGGGCTTCCTGAAGAAGGTGTCGCGCACGTCGGTGGTCGAACACTACGGCGTGAAGCAGCTGATGTACGGCGTGCTGCTGCCGGGCCCCGACATCGGCCGCCGTGCGATCGCCGACATGCGCGCGATCCACGAGGCCGGTTTCGAATGCGGGATCCACACGTGGGATCACGTGTACTGGCAGGACAACGTCCGCGCGCGCGATCGCGACTGGACCGCGCGTGAAATGCAGAAGTCTCACGCGCGCTTCATCGAGATTTTCGGCGCACCGCCCGTCACGCACGGCGCGGCCGGCTGGCAGATGAACGATTCGGCGTTCGAGCAGATCGATGCATGGGGGATGCGCTACGCATCCGACGGGCGCGGCCACTCGCCGTACCTGCCCGTCGTCGGCGGCCGCACGCTGTCGCACGTGCAGATGCCGACCACGCTGCCGACGCTCGACGAAGTGCTCGGCATCGACGGCGTCGACACGCACAACGTCGCCGCGCACATCCTCAAGTTCACCGAAACCAATCCGCACGACCAGGTCTTCACGCTGCATGCGGAACTGGAAGGCCAGAAGCTCGCGCCCGTGTTCGAGCAACTGCTCGCCGGCTGGCGCGCGCAGGGCCACACGTTTGCGACGATGGGTGACTACCACGCGACGCTGGACCGCGACTCGCTGCCATCGTACCCTGTCACGTGGGGCGAAATCCCCGGCCGCTCCGGCGAACTGATCGTCCAGCCCGACTGAGTTCGCGCGCGAGCCGGCGTCGCCCGCAGCGCGCTTGGCCGTGCTGCGGCGGCGCCCCGCCGCACAGCGCCGTCGCAGCGGCGCCTTTCCATAACAACAGGAGAAACACGTGTCTGTCGAAGTTGACCGTCAAGTTCCCGATTTCACCGCACCGGCCACGGGCGGCGACATTTCGCTGTCCGACCTGAAAGGCAAGAAGCTCGTGCTGTACTTCTATCCGAAGGACAACACGCCGGGCTGCACGACCGAGGGGCTGCAGTTCCGCGATCTCTATCCGAAGTTCAAGAAAGCCGGTGCGGAAGTCATCGGCGTGTCGCGCGACAGCCTGCGCTCGCATGACAATTTCAAGGCAAAGCTCGAACTGCCGTTCCCGCTCATCTCCGATGCCGACGAAGCGCTGTGCGCGCTGTTCGATGTCATCAAGATGAAGAAAATGTATGGCAAGGAAGTGCGCGGAATCGAGCGCTCGACGTTCCTGATCGACGCCGACGGCGTGCTCCGCCAGGCATGGCGCGGCATCAAGGTGCCGGGTCACGTGGACGACGTGCTAAAGGCTGTACAAGCGCTTTGAGGCGCGTTATATTGGGCCGCAATGAATGCCAGTTCGCCCCATATTTCTCGTAGCTGCGCCGGTGCTCGATGCGATGCTTCCCGGCACCTGACGCGCATCACGACGATATCAGCCGAGCCGCATGCCCCTGTCGACGGGGCAGCGGCTTTTTTTATGGATTGCGCGCCGGCCCTCCCGGTCCGGCCCTAACCGCATCGAGGAGCTGATCGACACTTAGGCGAACCGGCTAGACGAACTTCCTGTGCGCCACCGCGCGCAAACTGCATGCGTCTACGTCACGCAGGATGCGATCAGCGGCGCACGCCATGCGACACGATTCCTCCCGAGGGACACCATGCCTTTGCCTACCCCCCCCAGCAAGCTCGGCAGCCTGCTGCCGCCCGACGAATACAAGGCGAAAGCGCGGCCCGCGAAAGCCGCGAAGAAATCCGCCGAAGGGGACGCATCCACAGCCGGTGACTATGGTCCGGCCAGCGTGGCCCAACCGATGATCGAAGCCGCGAACACGGCCGCGCCGCTGCGTGCCGTCGCGTCTTCGGCGCCTGATGCCGCGAGCGCACCCGCACGCGGCCGCAAGACCAGGCAGACGGCCGCGCTGTTGCAGCCGATGCCGGCCCCCGCCGAACCCGCGGCGCCGGTCGTCGCACGCAACGACAAGCCGGCCGCCGGCAAACCGGCCGCCGCACCCGTGCGCGACGCCGGTGCCGCGACGAAGTCGCGCAGCCGCAAGCCCGCCGAAGCCGAACTGCAGAAACTGTTCGTGCTCGACACCAACGTGCTGATGCACGACCCGAGCAGCCTCTTCCGCTTCGAGGAACACGACGTCTATCTGCCGATGATGACGCTCGAGGAACTCGACAACCACAAGAAGGGGATGTCCGAAGTCGCGCGCAACGCACGCCAGGTCAGCCGCACGCTCGACGCGCTCGTCGCCGATGGCGGCCCGATCTCGGACGGCATCCCGCTGTCGCGCCTCGGCAGCCGCGAGGCGCTCGGCCGCCTGTACTTCCAGACGAAGCTCGCCGACATCGCGCCGATCGAAGGCTTGCCCGAAGGCAAGGCCGACAACCAGATCCTCGGCGTCGTGCGCGCGCTGCAGCGCGACCGGCCCGACCGCCAGGTCGTGCTGGTGTCGAAAGACATCAACATGCGGATCAAGGCGCATGCGCTCGGCCTGCCCGCGGAAGACTACTTCAACGACCAGGTGCTCGAGGACAAGGATCTCCTCTACTCCGGCGTGCGCGAACTCCCGCAGGACTTCTGGACCAAGCACGCGAAGGGCATGGAGAGCTGGCAGGACACGAAGACGGGCACCACGTACTACCGCGTGACGGGCCCGCTCGTCGCGTCGATGCTCGTCAACGAGTTCGTCTATTTCGAGCCGCAGAACGGCGAGCCGACGTTCCATGCGATCGTCCGCGAACTGAACGGCAAGACGGCGCTGCTGCAGACGCTGCGCGACTACAGCCACCACAAGAACAACGTGTGGGGGATCACCGCGCGCAACCGCGAGCAGAACTTCGCGCTGAACCTGCTGATGAACCCCGAGATCGACTTCGTCACGCTGCTCGGCCAGGCCGGCACCGGCAAGACGCTCGTCGCGCTCGCGGCCGGCCTCGCGCAGGTGCTCGACGACAAGCGCTACAACGAGATCATCGTGACGCGCGCGACCGTGCCCGTCGGCGAGGACATCGGTTTCCTGCCCGGTACAGAGGAAGAGAAGATGCAGCCGTGGATGGGTGCATTCGACGACAACCTCGAAGTGCTGCAGAAAACCGACGACGCGGCCGGCGAATGGGGCCGTGCCGCGACGCAGGAGCTGATCCGTTCGCGCCTGAAGGTGAAGAGCATGAACTTCATGCGCGGCCGCACGTTCGTCGACAAGTACCTGATCATCGACGAGGCGCAGAACCTGACGCCGAAGCAGATGAAGACGCTCGTCACGCGCGCGGGCCCCGGCACGAAGATCGTGTGCCTCGGCAACATCGCGCAGATCGACACGCCTTACCTGACCGAAGGCAGCTCGGGCCTGACCTACGTCGTCGACCGCTTCAAGGGCTGGGGCCACGGCGGCCACGTGACGCTCGCTCGCGGCGAACGCTCGCGGCTTGCCGACTACGCGTCGGACATCCTGTAATACCGCAAGCCGGCCGGTCGGCCGGCTGTCGACGCCTCGCGGCGCTCCGGAAACGGAGCGCCGTTTTTATTTGGGGTCGAAGACAAAAGTAACGCTTCGTCACGCAACAACGCAGTTTACGCGCGAAACTTCAAGTAAATTCTCAGGAATGGTTGCTTAAGCCCCGTCGGACCGTCTACCATCTGGTCTGTCTGTTGTCATACGATTCGCGAGCGCGCCGCGCTCGCCCGCCTCGCCATGCTTCGAATCTGGGTTCCCGTTGCCATCGTTTCCCTGCTTGCGGCCTGCTCCAGCGTGCCGCAGCAGTCGGCATCGCGTCCCGCGTCGGGCATGAAGATCACGACGCCGCGCGCGTTCCCCGCTCCCGCCAATTTCCCGAAATTCGTCGATCACAGCGTCGGCCAGGAAGAAATCTCGATCCAGGCGATGAGCCTCGTCGGCATCCCGTATCGCTGGGGCGGCAACACGCCGACGAGCGGCTTCGACTGCAGCGGGCTCGTGCGCTACGTGATCGGCCGCGCGGCCGACGTGAACCTGCCGCGCACGACCGCCGACATGAGCGGCCGCGGCGTGTCGGTCGAACCCGAGGAAATCGCGCCGGGCGACCTGATTTTCTTCAATACGACCGGGCGGCCGCATTCGCACGTCGGCATCTATGTCGGCAAGCTGCGCTTCGTCAACGCACCGTCGACGGGCGGCACCGTGCGGCTCGACTACCTGACGAACCCGTACTGGGCCAAGCGTTTCGACGGCATTCGCCGCGTCGCGCCGCCGCGCACGGCGCCGACGCCGTTCGATGCGCCGACCTACGAGGCGAAGCGCGACGAGCCGCGCAACGCGCCGGCAGCAGCACCCGCCCCAGTGGTCGTGACTGCCGCTGCGTCGCGGCCGCCCGCGTATGCTTCGTCGCAAGCGAGAGCAACGCAGGCGCCGGCGCCCGCTCCGGCGGTCCCGGCCGCACCGATCGTGACGACCGCCGCAGCCGCACCTGCGGCCCCGGCCGCCGATCCGTACGAACCGCCGCCGCCGCGTATGCAGGCCGCGCAGCAACAGGCGACGTCGGTGAATGACGGCCCGACCGCAATGACGGCCAATTCAGTGCCCATCACCGCGGCGGAATCCGGCACGCAGATTCCGACGACGGCGCTGACGGCCGCCCAGGCTGCCGCCTTCGATGCCGAACCGCCGCCCGCCGCTGCATCCGCTGCTCCACGCAGTATCGAGCCTGCCCCCGTGCAGGTATTGCGCGCGTCGACGCAATCCGCGCCCGTCAGCCCGCGTACCGGCACCGCAGACGATCCGATCGCGCGATTTGCGAACGGCAGTTACTGACCGGTCGCCCGAACCCCGACGGCCGGTATCGCCGCCGGCATCTGCCGCCGCGCCTGCCTGCTCCGCCTGAAACGCCCCTGCTCCAAAAGAAAATGCGCCGCAGCCTTTCGGCTTGCGGCGCATCGGATATCGAACCTGCTGCGTCGACGATCAGAAGATCTGGTGGCCGAGCCACCATCCGCCGGCCGCGAACAGCGCGGCTGCCGGCAATGTCAGCACCCACGCCCATACGATGTTGCCGGCGACACCCCAGCGCACGGCCGACAGCTTCTGCGTCGCGCCGACGCCGACGATCGCGCCGGTGATCGTATGCGTGGTCGACACCGGGATGCCGAGGAACGACGCGAGGAACAGCGTCATCGCGCCACCGGTTTCCGCACAGAACCCGCCGACCGGCTTGAGCTTCGTGATCTTCTGGCCCATCGTGCGCACGATGCGCCAGCCACCGAACAGCGTGCCGAGGCCCATCGACAGGTAGCATGCGCCGATCACCCACGCGGGCGGCGCATCGGCGGTGGCCGACGCGTAGCCGCTCGCGATCAGCAGCATCCAGATGATGCCGATCGTCTTCTGCGCGTCGTTGCCGCCGTGGCCGAGGCTGTACAGGCCGGCCGACAGCAGCTGCAGCCGCCGGAAGCGCCGGTCGACCTTGCTGGGCGCGGTACGGAAGTACAGCCACGACACGCCGAGCATGAACAGCGAACCGAGGATGAAGCCGAGCAGCGGCGAAATGAAGATGAACGCGATCGTCTTCAGCAGCCCGTCGATGTTCAGCGAGCTCCAGCCCGACTTCGCGAGCGCCGCGCCGACGAGGCCGCCGATCAGCGCGTGCGACGAGCTCGACGGAATCCCGTAGTACCACGTGATCACGTTCCAGCCGATCGCGCCGACCAGCGCGCCGAAGATGACGTAGTGGTCGACGATCTCGGGGTCGATCGTGCCTTTACCGACGGTCTGGGCGACTTTCAGGTGGAAGATGAAGTACGCGATCACGTTGAACGCGGCCGCGAACACGACGGCCTGCTGGGGCTTCAGCACCCCGGTCGACACGACGGTGGCGATCGAGTTCGCCGCGTCGTGAAAGCCGTTCATGAAGTCGAATACGAGCGCGACGAGCACGAGTGCCGCGACCATCCATAGGGCGAGTTGTATCGAATGCATCGTGGTCCGCTCAGGCGTTTTCCAGCACGATGCCTTCGATGATGTTCGCGACGTCCTCGCACTTGTCGGTGATCTCTTCGAGCAGCTCGTAGATCGCCTTCAGCTTGATGAGCGTCTTCACGTCGTCTTCCTCGCGGAACAGCTTCGACATCGCCGCACGCAGCACGCGATCGGCCTCCGACTCCCAGCGGTCGATCTCCTCGCACTGCTTGAGGATTTGTGCCGACTGCTTCATGTCGGACAGCAACCCGACCGCCTGCTGCACGTGCTGCGCCGACTGCGTGACGATGTGCGCGAGCTGGCTCGCCTCGGACGTGACCGAACGCACGTCGTACAGCGACACGGCCGTCGCGACGTCTTCCATCAGGTCGAGGATGTCGTCCATCGTCGTGATCAGCTTGTGGATCTCGTCGCGATCGAGCGGCGTGATGAAAGTCTTGTGCAACAGATCGATCGCCTCGTGCGTGAGCTTGTCGGCGGCCTTCTCGGCGGTTTGCACGTTTTGCTTGTGAATCTCGGCGTCGGCGAGATTGTCGATCAGCAGTTCGAGCTCGCGGCCACCGGAAACGATGTGCTTCGCGTGCGCGTTGAAGAGTTCAAAGAACTTGCCCTCGGTGGGCATGAATCGACCGAACATGGGATTCCTGAGAGATTGTCAAACTACTGTCACGAAAACGGGCGACATTGTACCGTTTTCGGTCGCGACGCGACGCGCGCACATGCACGCGCCGGGATTGGATACAACGTTTGGCGATTTAGGGCTTTACAAGCGGCGTTACTCGCCGTAGAACGTCTGCGCCCCCGCAAAGTTATCGAACTTCGTGTATTGACCCAGGAACGTGAGCCGAACGGGGCCGATCGGGCCGTTACGCTGCTTGCCGATGATGATTTCGGCCGTGCCCTTGTCGGGGCTGTCCGGGTTGTAGA
Organism: Burkholderia sp. BCC1972; assembly: GCF_905339605.1. Lineage (NCBI taxonomy): Bacteria > Pseudomonadati > Pseudomonadota > Betaproteobacteria > Burkholderiales > Burkholderiaceae > Burkholderia > Burkholderia sp. BCC1972. The sequence continues at coordinate 88,463 of NZ_CAJPGH010000023.1, forward strand.
CTTCGTCACGGTAAATGAACAGGATCACGTCCGCATCCTGCTCGATTGCGCCTGATTCGCGCAAGTCCGACATCACCGGGCGCTTGTTCGGGCGCTGTTCGAGGCCGCGGTTCAGCTGCGACAGCGCGATCACCGGCACGTCGAGCTCCTTCGCGAGGCTCTTCAGCGATCGCGAGATTTCCGAGATTTCGGTTGCGCGGTTCTCGCCCTGCGACGAGCCCGACATCAGCTGCAGGTAGTCGACGATGATCAGGCCGAGCTTGCCGCATTGCCGCGCCAGACGCCGCGCGCGAGAACGCAATTCCATCGGGTTCAGGCCGCCCGTCTCGTCGATGAAGAGCTGCGCCTCGCTCATCTTCTGCACCGCATGCGTCAGCTTCGGCCAATCCTCGTCCGTCAGGCGGCCCGTGCGCATCCGGTGCTGGTCGAGCCGGCCGATCGAGCCGAGCATACGCATCACGAGCTGGGTACCCGGCATTTCCATCGAGAACACCGCGACCGGCAGCCCGTACTCGACCGCGACGTATTCGCCGATGTTCATCGAGAACGCGGTCTTACCCATCGACGGGCGCCCTGCAACGATGATCAGTTCGCCGCCGTGCATCCCGGACGTCATCCGGTCGAGGTCGACGAAGCCCGTCGGCGTGCCCGTGACGTCGCTCGGGTTCGCGGTGTGGTACAGCGTGTCGATGCGCTCGACCACCTGCGTGAGCAGCGGGCCGATCTCGAGGAAGCCCTGGTTGCCGCGCGCGCCTTCTTCCGCGATCGAGAACACCTTCGACTCGGCTTCGTCGAGCAGCTGGCGAACTTCCTTGCCCTGCGGATTGAATGCGTCGGCCGAGATTTCGTCGGCGACCGACACGAGCCGGCGCAACACCGCGCGGTCGCGCACGATTTCCGCGTAGCGACGGATGTTCGCGGCGCTCGGCGTGTTCTGCGCGAGCGCGTTCAGGTACGCGAGCCCGCCGACGTCATCGGCCTTGCCGGACGTGGTCAGCGCTTCGTACACGGTCACGACGTCGGCCGGGCGCGTCGACGCGATCAGGCGGCCGATGTGCTCGTAGATGATCCGGTGGTCGTAGCGGTAGAAATCGCCCTGCGACAGGAAATCGGCAATCCGGTCCCATGCCGCGTTGTCGAGCAACAGGCCGCCGAGCACCGACTGTTCGGCTTCGACCGAATGCGGCGGGACTTTCAGCGATTCGATTTGGGGATCTTGCGGCGCGTTCATGGGTTGGGATTATCGCGAATAGATCGCTGCAGCGCTACCGCTCAGGCGATCGGGCAATAAAAAAGGCAGGCCCCGGTTGCCCGGGCGCCTGCCCTTGTCCGGACGGCGGAAGCCGCCCGGAAAGCTTGCATACGCTTACGCGTGGTCGCCGATCACGTTGATCGTGACGTCGACGACGACGTCCGTGTGCAGCGCGACCTGGACGTTGTGCTCGCCGATCATCTTCAGCGGGCCTTCCGGCATGCGAACTTGCAGCTTCTCGACTTCGAAACCTGCCTTCTTCAGCAGTTCAGCGACGTCGCCGTTCGTGACCGAGCCGAACAGACGGCCGTCAACGCCCGACTTCTGCGTGATTTCGAACGACTGGCCGTTCAGCTTCTCGCCGACTGCCTGCGATGCTGCCAGCTTTTCAGCGGCGATCTTTTCGAGTTCAGCGCGGCGAACTTCGAATTCGGCGATCGCTTCCTTCGTTGCACGGCGAGCCTTGCGGTTCGGGATCAGGAAGTTGCGAGCGTAACCGTCCTTGACCTTGACGATGTCGCCGAGGTTGCCCAGATTGGCGACTTTTTCCAACAGAATGATTTGCATTCGAATTCTCCTTATTGCGTCGCCTGATTACGCCTTGTGCTGATCGGTGTACGGCAGCAGCGCGAGGAAACGCGCACGCTTGATGGCCGTATCCAGCTGACGCTGATAGTGCGCCTTCGTACCCGTCAGGCGAGCCGGCGTGATCTTGCCGTTTTCGCCGATGAAGTCCTTCAGCGTTTCCGTGTCCTTGTAGTCGATCTGCTCGACGCCGGCAGCCGTGAAACGGCAGAACTTCTTGCGCTTGAAGAGCGGGTTTTGTTGCTGACGACGCTTGTCGAATTTCTTACCAGTCGGGCGGGGCATGATTTCAGTCCTTTCCAATGTCCTGCAATGCTGTGATGTGAAACACCAAGGTTCTCGCGTTGCGGCTTTTCTTGGCCAGGAAGCCCGTGAACAGCGTTTCGACGCCCATTTCACGACTTTCCAGCCTGCCGCTCGCCTCACCGGCCGCCACCGCCTCGATCGTCATTTCGACCTGACGGGGAATGCCTGCTTCGACGACTTCCGTGCGGTGCTGCAATGTGGCGCTAGCGATCGGAACACCTGCCGGCGTATATCGCACCGGTGCGCGTTCGACGACGCTCGCCGTCAATTGCAACCTGTTCACGAGAGTGGCGCGCTCCTTGATGGCTTAATGAATGACGAACTTAAGCCTGCGCTTCGGTCGGCTGAGCTGCAGCCGCCTTCTTGGCTTCTTCGCGCTGAACTTCCTTCATCATCGGCGACGGGCCGGTTTCGGCCTTCTTCATCTTGACGATGAGGTGACGCAGCACGGCGTCGTTGAACTTGAACGCGTGTTCGAGTTCGTCGAGCGTCGTCTGGTCGCACTCGATGTTCATGCAGACGTAGTGAGCCTTCGCGAGTTTCTCGATCATGTAGGCCAGTTGGCGACGGCCCCAGTCTTCGACACGGTGGACCTGACCGCCGTGCGACGTGATCGTGGACTTGTAGCGCTCGATCATCGCGGGCACTTGCTCGCTTTGATCCGGGTGCACGATGAAGACGATTTCGTAATGACGCATTACACACTCCTTGTGGATTAAAGCCACCCGGGCGTCTGAACCGGTGTGGCAAGTGAGAAGCCGAAGATTCTAACCCGATTACGGGGCGCATGCAAGGCCAATCAACGATCGGCGCGCGGATTCGGCCATGTTTTCAAAGACTTGAACGGCGGGCCGATACCCGCGCCCGCCCGTCGGCTCTTTTTTATCGGGGTCCGAAGGCAAGCCGGACACGCGGCGGCGTGCAACGGGCGCCGCGCCGTCACTCGCTGCGCGTGCCGGAGAGCCGCGTGTCGAGCGCGGCCTTGAACGCCGCGAGCGCCGACGGCTCGGCGTCGGTCACGGCCCACCACGTCATCCCCGCCGCGTCCCAGCGGTCGAGCGCATAGCCCTGCGACACGGTCGAGTACGGGGCCGCGGGCCCTTCCCCGGCCGGCCGTACGTAGACGTCGATCACGTGCTGCCGGTACCGGTAGACGAGCACCGCCACGCGGCGGCGCCCGACGTAGTCGAGCCGGCCGCCGACCAGCGCGAAGCCGTTCGCCGCGAGATCCTCGACCGGCGGCGCATAGTCGAGCCGGCCGTTGAACCACGGCTTGACCGTGTGGCGGTCGGTCGAGATCACGTCGATGTCGCGCGCCGACAGGTCGGCCCGCACGTGGCTCGACACGAGTTCGTCGACGGTGCGGTCGGTGTCGGCGTGGCGCGCGGACAACGTCATCCCGCCCGCCGCCGCGAGCGCCACCAGCAGCGCGACGCCCCAGCCGAGCCCCGGCCATGCGGCGACGCCCGCCCCGGTGCCGGCCGTGGCCGGGCGTGCCGACCCGCCGCGCCCCGGCAGCCAGGGAAACCAGCCACGACCGCGCGGACGCGGCGGCGATTTCGGCTGCGAGCGCGGCTCGGGCCGCGACTCGGCCGGCGCCGGCTCGCGAACGGGCGCATCGGCCGCGGCCGGCAGGCCGGCCAGGATGCTTGCCCGCAACGCATCGGGCGCACGGTGATAATCGGCCTGCCGCACGGCCTGCACCAGCGTGACGATCCGCGCGCGTTCGCGGCGGCACACGCCGCACTCTTCGACATGCTGCTGGACCCGCAACGCATCGGGCGCCGACAGCTCGCGGTCGACGTCCGCGTCCAGCAACGCTCGCGCTTCGTTACAGTCCATCGATAGCCTCCGATGCGGTTCCGCCGGCCGGCGTACGGCCCGGCCTGCCTTCGGGCGCCGGTGCCGGCGCGCCGCCCAGCAGCGCGGCGAGCTTGCGCCGGCCGCGCGCGAGCCGCGACATCACGGTGCCGACCGGCACGTCCGCGATCGCCGCGATCTCGCGGTAACTCAGGTCCTCCATCTCGCGCAGCACGAGCACCTCGCGGTATTCGGGCGGCAGCTTCGCGAGCGCCGCGTTCACGAGCCGCACGTTCTCGCCGCGCAGCAGGTGCGCCAGCGGATCTTCCGTCGCCGGCTGCCAATCGTCGGGCACGTCGGTGTCGTCGAGCGTGTCGGGCAGCGCGACCTCGTGCGCATGCGTGCGGCGGCGCCACTCGGTGTACCAGGTATGGCGCACGATCGTCAGCAGCCACGGCCGCGCGTTGTCCCCGCGACACGAATCGACGAAGCGCAGCGCGCGCATGCACGCGTCCTGGACGACGTCGTCCGCGTCGCCGGCATTGCCGCTCAGCCAGCGCGCGAGGTTGTACGCGGCGTCGAGATGCGGCAGCACGAGCACGCGAAACCGCTCGCCGCGCGCGACCGCGTCGTCTGCCCCCCGTTCATCGACCGCCTGTCCGGCTTGCCCCACATGGCCTCCCTGGTCCCGGCGGCCGATGCCGCGCCCGTTCCGCGCACGGCGCCCGGACAGACCGGCAACGTGCACGCTCGACGACCATACCGTTGCTGCGTCGAGTTTATTCCCGCGCCGGGCGCTCGATGCGTAAAAAAATCGCCGGAGCGCCTGCCTCCCGTTACGGCGTGGTGCTCCAGTAGCCGGGGCGCGCATAGGCGTCGCGCAGGTAGTCGATGAAATAGCGCACGCGCGCCGGCACGTAGCGCTGCTGCGGATACACCGCGAGGATGTCGTAGTCGGGCAGCGCGTATTCGTCGAGGACGGTCTCGAGCTCGCCCGTCTCCAGCTGCGCGGCGATTTCCCAGGTCGAACGCCAGCCGAGCCCGAGCCCTTCGGCCACCCAGCGGTGCAGCAGCTCGCCGTCGTTGCAGTCGAGGTTGCCGGCCACGCGCATCGTCGCGATCTTGCCGTGGCGCTGGAAATACCAGCCGCGGTTCTGCCCGCCCTGCAGGTTGAATGCGAGGCAGTTGTGCTTCAGCAGGTCGTCGAGCGACTTCGGCCGGCCGTGCCGGCGGAAATACCCGGGCGTGCCGCACACGACGCGCCGGTTCGACGCGAGCTTCACCGCGACGAAGTTCGGGTCGACGGCGCCGCCGATCCGGATCGACAGGTCGTAGCCTTCGCGCACGAGGTCGACGACGCGGTCGGTCAGGTTGAACGACAGCTGCATCTCCGGCTTGTCGGCCAGAAAGCCGGGCGCGTGCGGCGCGACGTGCTTGCGCCCGAACGCGGCCGGCGCCGAAACGATCAGGTGCCCGCTGACCGCGCGCCGCCCGGCGGCCAGCTCGTTCTCGGCCTGGTCCCATTCGGACAGCAGCCCGCGGCAGCGCTCGAGGAACGCGGCGCCCTCCTCGCTGACCACCAGCCGCCGCGTCGAGCGGTACATCAGCTTCACGCCGAGGCGCTTCTCCAGCGCGTCGATGCGCCGCCCGAGCACCACCGGCGACACGCCCTCCTCGAGTGCCGCCGCCGCGAGGCTGCCGGCGTCGGCCACCCGCACGAACGTCTCGATCTGCTTGAAGCGATCCATCTCCTGTCTCCGTCTCTGTTCCAGCCCCGGCGGGAAGCCCCGCCCGGCCGTCATTCCATACTTTTAGTTTCGAAATAAGCGACTCCGGCTGATCTTATCAAACCTTTCCTGCATCCCTAAAGTGTCCCCAACAGACCCGATCGCAAGATCCGCCACATTCAAGGAGACATTCATGGCCAAGATGAGAGCCGTCGACGCAGCAGTGCTCGTGCTCGAGAAAGAAGGCATCCAGACCGCGTTCGGCGTGCCGGGCGCGGCGATCAACCCGTTCTACTCGGCCATGCGCAAGTCGGGCGGCATCAGCCACGTGCTGGCGCGCCACGTCGAAGGCGCATCGCACATGGCCGAAGGCTTCACGCGTGCCGCGCCCGGCAACATCGGCGTGTGCATCGGCACGTCGGGCCCCGCCGGCACCGACATGATCACCGGTCTCTACTCCGCTTCCGCCGACTCGATCCCCATCCTCGCGATCACGGGCCAGGCACCGCGCGCCCGCCTGTACAAGGAAGACTTCCAGGCCGTCGACATCGAGTCGATCGCGAAGCCCGTCACGAAGTGGGCCGTCACCGTGCGCGAACCGGCGCTCGTGCCGCGCGTGTTCCAGCAGGCCTTCCACCTGATGCGCTCGGGCCGTCCGGGCCCGGTGCTGGTCGACCTGCCGATCGACGTGCAGCTCGCCGAAATCGAATTCGACATCGACACGTATGAACCGCTGCCGGTCTACAAGCCCGCGGCCACCCGCGCACAGGTCGAGAAGGCGCTCGCGATGCTCAACGACGCGGACAAGCCGCTGATCGTGTCGGGCGGCGGCGTGCTCAACGCAGCGGCCGAAGACCTGCTCGTGGAGTTCGCCGAAACGATCGGCGTGCCGGTGATCCCGACGCTGATGTCGTGGGGCGCGATTGCCGACGATCACCCGCTGATGGCCGGCATGGTCGGCCTGCAGACGTCGCATCGCTACGGCAACGCCACACTGCTGGCATCGGACTTCGTGCTCGGCATCGGCAACCGCTGGGCGAACCGCCACACGGGCAGCGTCGAGGTCTACACGAAGGGCCGCAAGTTCGTGCACGTCGACATCGAGCCGACGCAGATCGGCCGCGTGTTCGGCCCGGATCTCGGCATCGTGTCCGACGCGAAGGCGGCACTCGAGCTGTTCGTCGCCGTCGCACGGGAATGGAAGGCCGCCGGCAAGCTGAAGGACCGCAGCGCATGGGTCTCGGAATGCCAGGCACGCAAGCGCACGCTGCAGCGCAAGACCCACTTCGACAACGTGCCGGTCAAGCCGCAGCGCGTGTACGAAGAGATGAACAAGGTGTTCGGCCGCGATACGTGCTACGTCAGCACGATCGGACTGTCGCAGATCGCCGCCGCGCAGTTCCTGCACGTGTTCAAGGCACGCAACTGGATCAACTGCGGCCAGGCCGGCCCGCTCGGCTGGACGATCCCCGCCGCGCTCGGCGTGCGTGCTGCCGACCCGAGCCGCCCGATCGTCGCGCTGTCCGGCGACTACGACTTCCAGTTCATGATCGAGGAACTGGCGGCCGGCGCGCAATTCAAGCTGCCGTATGTGCACGTCGTCGTGAACAACTCGTACCTCGGGCTGATCCGCCAGGCCCAGCGCGCGTTCGACATGGACTACTGCGTGCAGCTCGCGTTCGACAACGTGAACGCGCCGGAACTGAACGGTTATGGCGTCGACCACGTGGCCGTCGCGGAAGGCCTCGGCTGCAAGGCGCTGCGCGTGTTCAAGCCGGAAGAGATCGAGCCGGCGCTGCGCCAGGCGCAAACGCTCGCGGAAGAGTTCAGCGTGCCGGTGGTCGTCGAAGTGATCCTCGAGCGCGTGACGAACATCTCGATGGGCACCGAAATCGACGCGATCAACGAATTCGAGGATCTCGCCGAAAAGGCCGAGCACGCACCGACCGCGATCTCGATGCTCGACTGAACCGCACGACATTTTGACTGACCGACCGAAGAGGCTTAGCTCATGCCGAAGTTTGCTGCAAACCTGACCATGCTGTTCAACGAAGTGCCGTTCCTCGACCGCTTCAAGGCGGCCGCGGACGCGGGCTTCGACGCCGTCGAATTCCTGTTCCCGTACCCGTACGCGAAAGAGGAACTCGCCGAGCGGCTCGAGACGCATCGCCTGCGCCTCGTGCTGCACAACCTGCCGGCCGGCAACTGGGACCAGGGCGAACGCGGCATCGCGTGCCTGCCCGATCGCGTCGGCGAATTCCAGGAAGGGGTCGGCCGTGCGATCGAGTACGCGAAGGCACTGAAGGTGCCGCAGCTGAACTGCCTCGTCGGCATCCCGTCGGCCAGCACGGCGCGCGACAAGACGTTCGTCACGATCGTCGACAACCTGCGCTTCGCGGCCGACGCGCTGAAGCGCGAAGGCATCCGCCTGCTCGTCGAGCCGTGCAACCGCTTCGACATCCCGGGCTTCGCGCTGAACCGCTCGTCGGAAGGGCTCGACGTGATCCGCGCGGTCGGCTCGGACAACCTGTTCCTGCAGTACGACATCTATCACATGCAGCGCATGGAAGGCGAACTGGCCGCGACGATCGAACGCAACCTCGCGTCGATCGGCCACGTCCAGCTCGCGGACAACCCGGGCCGCAACGAGCCGGGCACGGGCGAGATCAACTACGCGTTCCTGTTCGCGCTGCTCGACCGGCTCGGCTATGCCGGCTACGTCGGCTGCGAATACAAGCCCCGTACCACCACGACGGAAGGCCTCGGCTGGCTGCAGAGCGTGGCCGGCTGTGCACCGGGCTCGGCGCGCCGCGCCGCCTGAGAAGCGCCCTTCCCGTTTTCAGCCCCATAGGAGACTTTCACATGGCAACCATCGGTTTCATCGGCCTCGGCATCATGGGCGCGCACATGGCGCGCAACCTGCTCAAGGGCGACCACCAGCTCGTCGTGAACGGCGCGTTCCCGATTCCCGACGACCTGCGCGCGAGCGCGAAGGTCGTCGCGAACTCGACCGAAGTCGCGCGGAACGCGGACATCATCATCGCGATGGTGCCGGACACGCCGGACGTGCGTAACGTGCTGTTCGCCGACGACGGCGTCGCGAAGGGCCTGACGGCCGGCAAGCTCGTGATCGACATGAGCTCGATCTCGCCGCTCGACACGCAGGCATTCGCGAAACAGATCAACGCGCTCGGCTGCGACTACCTCGACGCGCCGGTGTCCGGCGGCGAAGTCGGCGCACGCGAAGCATCGCTGACGATCATGGTCGGCGGCCCGGAGAAGGCCTTCGAGCGCGCGAAGCCGCTGTTCGAGAAGATGGGCAAGAACATCACGCTCGTCGGCGACAACGGTGCGGGCCAGACCTGCAAGGTCGCGAACCAGATCATCGTCGCGCTGAACATCGAGGCCGTCGGCGAAGCGCTGCTGTTCGCCGCACGCTCGGGCGCCGATCCGGAACGCGTTCGCCAGGCGCTGATGGGCGGCTTCGCGGCGTCGCGCATCCTCGAAGTGCACGGCGCGCGGATGACGAAGCGCACGTTCGATCCGGGCTTCCGCATCGAGCTGCACCAGAAGGACCTGAACCTCGCGCTCGACGGCGCACGCAAGCTCGGCCTCGCGCTGCCGCACACGGCAAGCGCGCAGCAGCTGTTCAGCGTGTGCGCATCGCACGGCGGCAAGGCATGGGATCACTCGGCACTCGTGCGTGCGCTCGAGATCATGTCGAACTTCGAGATCGGCCAGACGCCGGCCGCGTAACGCGACTGCCGCAACGCGCGTTTCCGCTGCAATGGCGGAGGCGCGCGACAGACACGCGCGACCCGGCTGCGGCCGGTCGCATCGATGCGCGAAGACACGCGTATCACGGTGGGGCGCCCCGCCCCGCATCGCCAACGGCATGCGGGACGGGGCGAAAAACGCCGCTCTGGGCTGAGAGCGGCGTGGTGGGGTCCGCAGCGGCACCCGGCGGCGCCGGGGAAGCCTTGGTCGGTCAGACGTCGTCGTCGGGTGTCCGCCTGTCGGATTTCGCGTATTACATTTCTTTACGTTCGAGCGCGCGATTTTTCATGCAATCGTCGCGCTGAACGCCTACACTTTCGCCACGCCTTTCGAGAAAACCGCCGCGCTTGCGATCACCGCCGGTGATCGCGCCCAGCGCGGTGTTTTTTTCGCCACTTCACGGCGCGTTTTCTTTTCAACCACCTAGGGAGTGCAGCGATGGGTCTTCTTTCGTTTATCAAAGAGGCGGGTGAAAAACTGCTGGGTCATGCCGACGCGCAAGCGGCGGAAGATCCGAATGCCGCGAACCAGACCGCGGCCGATGCAATCAAGAATTACATCAACTCGCAAGGTCTCGACACGTCGAACCTGACCGTCGCGTTCGACGGCGCGTCGCGCACCGTCACGCTGTCGGGCAGCGTTGCCGACCTCGACACGAAGGCGAAGGTCAAGGTCGCGGCCGGCAACGTGCAGGGCGTCGCGGGCGTCAACGACGACGATCTGCAGCCGGACGATCCGGAAGTGCAGTATCACGACGTGAAATCGGGCGACACGCTGTCGGCGATCGCCAAGGAAGTCTACGGCGACGCGAACAAGTATCCGGTGATCTTCGAGGCGAACAAGCCGATGCTGTCGAGCCCGGACCGGATCTATCCGGGCCAGAAGCTCGTGATTCCGCCGCAGTCCTGAGCATTTCCGCTCCGACCGACGCAAAAAAGGCAGGCCAACATGGCCTGCCTTTTTCATTGGGCGCCGCGCGCCGCCCGAGCGGCGCGTACCGGCTACAGCGTATCGAACGCGTGCTGCAGCGCGTCGCGATCGTGAATGCCGTTCGCGAGCGCGAGCATCAGCAGCACGCGCGCCTTGAACGGATTCAGCGAGCCTGCGCTGACGAAACCGAGCGCATCGTCGTTCGCGGCGCCGTTGCGCATCACATGCCCCGACCCGACACGCGACGCGCGGACCACCGCCACGCCCGCGTTCGCCGCATCGGCGAGCGCCGCCTGCAGCGTCGCATGGATCGACCCGTTGCCGGTGCCCGCGACGACGAGGCCGCGCACGCCGGCGGCAACCAGCGCGTCGACGGCCGTGCGCGTCACGCCCGCATAGCTCGTGACGACTTCGACGGGCGGCCAGGCCGCGGCGATCGCCAGTTGCGTGTCGCGCGAACGCGTGGCGCGGCGCGCGAATTCGACGCGGCCGTCCTGCACCCAGCCGAGCGCGCCGAGCTCCGGCGACTGGAATGCGTCGACCGCATAGGTGCTCGTCTTCACGACGTCGCGCGCGCCGTGGATCCGGTTGTTGAACGCGATCAGCACACCCTGCCCGCGCGCGGCCGGATGGCCGGCCACCGTCACTGCGTTCAGCAGGTTCAGCGGGCCGTCGGACGACAGCGCGGTCGCCGGCCGCATCGCGGCCGTCAGCACGACCGGCTTGTCGCCTGTCACGACCAGATGCAGCGCGTACGCGGTTTCCTCGAGCGTGTCGGTGCCGTGCGTGATCACGATGCCGTCGACCGTCGGATCGGCCATCAGCGCGGCGATACGCGCGGCAAGCGTGTTCCACAGCGGCAGCGCGAGATCCTTGCTGTCGATGCTGGCGACCTGTTCGGCATCGATGCGCGCGACCGACGCGAGCGCCGGCACCGCGTCGACCAGGAAATTGACGCCAAGCGCGCCGGCCTGGTAGCCGGCCGTGCTGGCCGCGTCGGGCGCGGCACCGGCGATCGTGCCGCCGGTGGCGAGCACGGCGATGCGCGGCAGTGCCTGCGCGGACGAAGATGATGCGGAGTTCTGTGTATTCATGGCCGCGATTGTAATGGCTCGCGGCCGGGTTCCGGCAGGTTCCGGCTAAGCGGCCGGTGCCGGCGGCCGCGCGTCATGGTTTGTCCCGATCTCCGGAACGCGCGCGCCGTCAACGGCCATGGCGTCCGCAACGTTATAGAAAGTGCCGTTTTGGTGTTTTCACATTGATTTGCCATAATCGGAACGCACGGTGCGATGCGACCCTATCCGCAGCGCGGCGTGCTTCGTGACGGCGGCGATAACACGCAATTCACCCCATGGGAGTGTCGAAATGAAAATCCAATCGCTCGTAGCCGCAGTGCTTCTCGGCGGCATGCTGGCTTCCCCCGCATTCGCGGCGAACAGCCAGCAGGACAAGATGAAGGCCTGCAACACCCAGGCAGCCGGCAAGACGGGCGACGAACGCAAGGCGTTCATGAAGGACTGCCTGTCGGCGAAGCCCGCGAAGGCGATGACGCAGCAGGAAAAGATGAAGGCGTGCAACACGCAGGCCACCGGCAAGAAGGGCGACGACCGCAAGGCGTTCATGAAGAGCTGCCTGAGCAGTCAGCCGGCCGCCTGAGTTCCGGCGCTCCCGTATCGAATGCCGTGCACCGCTTCGGCGGGCGCGGCATTTTCGTTTTCGTTGCACGCGCATCGACACACGTGTTGCCCGCCTGATTTCCCCCTTCCCGCCCCGCTTTTCCGGCCCGCTGCCACATGGTGCGGCAATTCGCCGCGTTTTCTTCTATGATGGCTGCAACGCGGCCCATCCAAGACCAAGAAGCGCCATCGGGCCGCCCTCGAGACGGACGCGCACGCGCGCGTCAAACGGAGGCTTGGATGGCATGGAGACAACACCGCTGGTTCCGCCGCTGGCTGATCGTGATCGTGTTCTGGGCCGTGCCCGTCGCGATCGTCGCCGTCCGCGAGATCCGCGAGGAAATGGCCTACAACAAGGCGGACCTGCAGCTCGCGCTGACCACCTGGCAGCTCACCGACGCGCAGCAGGCCGCCGGCGTGGCCGCGAAGTGCCACGGGGATCCTGACGAGGCGCGCGCGGCCGGCTGCCCGGCCGACGTGCTCGCTGCCAACGCACCGCGCCAGCAGGCGGCCCGCGACGAATACGTGGTGCGCCGCAATACGCTCGCCGGCTATCTGTGGCACGCGTTCGTCGGCTACTGGGTCGTCCCGGCCGTGTTCCTGTTCGCGTGCGGCGTCGTGATCGCGCTGATCCGTCGCGCGCTGCGCCGCCCGCCGATCAAGCCGCCCGTCCCGCCGGTCACGCACTGACGTGCGCCGCCGACGCCTGCCGCCCTCCCGACCGACCGTCCAGCGCGCCGCGCACCGACCACGCGCGGACGCGCCCCACGCGCCGGCGCCGCTTCGTCCGTTGGCGCGCCGCGACACCCCCGAGCGATTTGACGCTTTTTCACGCGCCGACGAAAAGAGGCTGTAATCCGCTGTGATATAACTGCCGACGTGATCCGCTCCCTGAGCGAGACTCACTCCGAACATCATCCGATGGAGAAGAACGATGCAAAAACGGAATCTCGTGCTGAAAGCCGCCGCGGCGCTCATCGTCGGTAGCCTCGCGCTCACCGGTTGCACCACCACTCCGGACAAGCCGGACAACGCCGCGACCAACGCGTCGAAGCGTCAGTCGATCGACGCGAGCGTCGACGCCACGCTGTCGCGCATGTACTCCACGGTCAAGGGTTCGCGCGAACTCGTCGCGAAGTCGCGCGGCGTGCTGGTGTTCCCGGAAGTGATCCAGGCCGGCTTCATCGTCGGCGGCCAGTCCGGCAACGGCGCGCTGCGCGTCGGCGGCAGCACGGTCGGTTACTACAACACGTCGTCGCTGTCGGTCGGCCTGCAGGCCGGTGCGCAGTCGAAGGCGATCGTGTTCCTGTTCATGACGCAGGAAGCGCTCGACGAATTCCGCGGCTCGGACGGCTGGGCAGCCGGCGCCGGCGCATCGGTCGCGCTCGTGAAGATGGGCGCGAACGGCGCGGTCGACACGACCACGGCCACCGCGCCGGTCCAGGTCGTCGTGCTGACGAACGCGGGACTGATGGGCGACGTGTCGATCAACGGCACGAAGGTCACGAAGCTCAAGATCTGACGCTGACGCACCGCCCGTGCGCGCCGCGCACGGGCCATGCGCAAACGGCGATGTCCTTGCGGGCATCGCCGTTTTTTTATCCGTCCGCGTGCTGCGTCGGGAGGCTCAGGTCGTCGAGTCGATCACCTTGAAGCGCGAGCGCTTCTGCGCGCGGATCACCGACTGGTAGACATCGACGTACTGCTGCGCCATCCGGCGCGACGTGAAGCGCTCCTCGAAGCGCTGCCGCACGCGCGCACGCGGCAGCAGGTGCAGCCGGTTCACGGCCGCGACCGCGCTGATTTCATCCTCGACGATGAACCCCGACACGCCCTCGTCCACCACTTCGGGCACCGCGCCGCGATTGAACGCGATCACCGGCGTGCCGCACGACATCGCCTCGATCATCACGAGGCCGAACGGCTCCGGCCAGTCGATCGGAAACAGCAGCGCATGCGCGCCCGACAGGAACTCTGCCTTCTGGTGATCGGCGATCTCGCCGATGAATTCGACGTGCGGCAGCGCGAAGAGCGGCTTGATCTCGCGGTCGAAGTACTCCTGGTCGGCCGCGTCGATCTTCGCGGCGATCCGGATCGGCAGCCCGCACTGGCGCGCGATGCGGATCGCGGTGTCGACGCGCTTCTCCGGCGAGATACGGCCGAGGAACGCGAGATAGCGCGGCTCGACGGGTTGCGGCATGTACAGCGTATCGGGCAGCCCGTGATAGACGGTCGTCAGCCATTTCGCCTGCGGCAGCGGCTGGCGCTGCGAGTTCGAAATCGAGATCACCGGCGCCGTGTTGAACGTGTCGAACACCGGCTGCTGCTCGGGCAGGTCGAGCCGGCCGTGCAGCGTCGTCACGTACGGCGTTTCCTGCCGGTTGAAGACCGAGAACGAGTAGTAGTCCATGTGGAAATGGAGCACGTCGAAATCCTTCGCGCGGCGCGCGACCGTCTCCATCAGCAGCATGTGCGGGGCGACGCGGTCGCGGATCGACGAATCGAGCCGCAGCGCGCGCGGCCAGACGGGCTCGAGCTTCGCCCGCGTCGTCGAGTCGCCGCTCGCGAACAGCGTCACGTCATGGCCGAGCTCGACGAGCGCCTCGGTGATGTAGGACACGACGCGCTCGGTGCCGCCGTACAGCTTCGGCGGCACGGATTCGGTCAGCGGGGCGATCTGCGCAATTCTCATGGTCCACGTCTCCTGTGTCCTGTCCCTCGCGGCACGGCCGACGGGCGATTGCGCCATTGCGCGCGCCCTCCCCATGCAGCGCTGGCCGGCAAGGCGCCGGCCGGATATCCCGTCATTATTCGCGATCCCGGTGCCCGTAACCGCCCGTCTTGCATTTTATGGGCGTTGTTACAGGCAGGATACATTCCGTTCGCCGCGCCAGCCGGCCCGCGTCGGGCGTGGCCGGGTCGATCCGCCCCCTTTTGACGATACAGACGGACGCACGCGCTGCCCGGCGCGTCAACGCGACGGCCACTTCCAGGCCGGCAGGTCGCGCGTGTCGGCATCGACGAGCGCGGTCGCGCCGAGCTGCTTGTCGAGCACCAGCGATTCGCAGCCGGCCTCGCGCTCGAGCGTCGCGATGAGCCGCGCCGCGTGCGACACGACGAGCACCTGCGAACGCCGCGCCGCCTGCGCGATCAGGCGGCCGAGCGCCGGCAGCAGATCGGGATGCAGGCTCGTCTCCGGTTCGTTCAGCACCATCAGCGCGGGCGGCCGCGGCGTCAGCAGCGCGGCCGCGAGCAGCAGGTAGCGCAGCGTGCCGTCGGACAGCTCGGCCGCCGCCAGCGGCCGCAGCAGCCCCGGCTGGCGCATCAGCACGTCGAAACGGCCACGGCCGCCCGGGTTGTCGATCTCGACCGACGCGCCGGGAAACGCGTCGTCGATCGCTGCATCGAGTGCCGCCCCGTCGCCGATTTCGCGGATCGTCTGCAGCGCGGCGGCCAGGTCGGCGCCATCGTCCGCGAGCACCGGCGTATGGGTGCCGATGTGCGACTGCCGCGCCGGCGCCTGCGCGTCGGTGCGGAAATGGTCGTAGAAGCGCCACGAGCGGATCCGCTCGCGCACCGCGATCATCTCGGGTGCGCCGGTCGGATCGGCGAACTCGGTCATCATGCTGTCGAAGCTCGCGACCGGCTGCGGAATCGTCCGCCAGTCGCCCGACGCCGTGCGTGCGCGGATCTGCGCGCCCTGCCGGTCGACCAGCAGCGTCGACGGGCGCAGCAACGCACCGCCCCAGATGCATTCGCGCTTGACCACCGGGTCGAGCGCGAACTGCGAACCGCTCGGGACCGGCAGGCCGAGATCGATCGAATAGCCAAAATCGTCGCACGCGAAGCCGAGCTTCAGGCTCACGGGGCCGTTGCGCACCGTGCCCGTGACCGGCGCATCGCCGGCCAGCATCGCGCGCGAGAAGCGTTCAGGGCCGGCCCACAGCGTCGACGGCAACCCGCCTTCGCGGGCGAGCGACGGGATCACGCGGCCCTGCGCGGTGTCGGCGAGCAAGCGCAGCGCGCGATATACGCTCGACTTGCCGCTGCCGTTCGGCCCCGTGACGACGTTGAGCGCCGCGAGCGGCACGATCAGCTCGCGCAGCGAGCGGTAATTGGCGATGGCGAGCGTCTTCAGCGCGGTCATGGGAACGGAGAGGGGAAGGACGGGCACCGGGCCGCGTTCAGCGGCCTTCGACGGCCTGCGGATCGGCTGCAGTGTTGGCCGCGGTGCTGGCGGCTGGCGCCCGCGCGTGCGGCCGTTCGGGATTCGGCGCGTCCGGCGCCGATTCGTGCGGATACAGCTCCATCCGGCTGCGCGGCAGGCACTGCGGATAGCGGTCCTGCAGGTACGCGATCAACCCTTCGCGCACGCGGCAGCGCAGATCCCAGCACGACGACGAATCGGCCGCGCTGACGAGCGCGCGCAACTGCATCGTGCGTTCGGTCGCGTCGGTCACTTGCAGCACCTGCACGCGGCCGTCCCACTCGGGCGCCGCATGGACGAGCCGCGCGAGCTCCTCGCGCAGCGGCGCGAGCGGCGTGCGGTAGTCGACCGACAGGTAGACGGAGCCGATGATCTCCGAGCTGCTGCGCGTCCAGTTCGTGAACGGGTTCTCGATGATCCATTGCAGCGGCACGACGAGGCGCCGCTGGTCCCACAGCCGCACCGACACGAACGACCCGGTGATTTCCTCGATGCGCCCCCACTCGCCCTGGATCACGACCACGTCGTCGAGCCGGATCGGCTGCGTGAGCGCGATCTGCAGCCCGGCGATCAGGTTGCCGAGCACCGGCCGCGCGGCGATACCGGCAACCAGCCCCGCGACGCCGGCCGACGCCAGCAGGCTCGCGCCCACCTGGCGCACGTTCGGGAACGTCATCAGCGCGGCGCCGGTGCCGATGATCACGATCAGCACCATCACGGTCCGCACGAGCACCTTGGCCTGCGTATGGATGCGCCGCGCCTGGAGATTGTCGGCCGTATCGATCGGATGGGCCTGGATGATCGCGTCGCCGACGCCGGCCGCGAGCCGCACCAGCAGCCACGTGAGCGACACGATCGAGCCGACCGCGGCCGCGGTGCGCATGCCGCCCACGAACGACATGCCGTCGTCCGCCTGGACCCACAGGAATTCGAGCGCCAGCAGCGCGAGTACGACGAGCGACGGCTTGTCGATGTAGCGCAGGATCGCGCTCATCAGCGGATATGGCTGCGCGATGCGCTTGACGATGCGTGCGCCGAGACGGTGCACGATCGTGACGACCAGTACGACGATGACCGACACGGCCAGCGTACCGAGCCACGAATGCAACGGCGCATCGGCGATGTGCTGCAGTTCCTCGATTGAAATCATCGGCGCCCTTGGGTGATGAGGCGCACGCGCCTCGTCCTGGATGCGTCGGCGACGTCCGGGCCGCGCATGCGGCCGGACACGGCGTCAGGTCAGTTGCCACTCCTGCACGGAAACGCCTTGCCGAGACCGAGCGACACCGCGGTGCTCGCGTTGTAGTCGGCGAGCTTCGGATTTTCCGCGATGTACTTGCGCACCGCGTCGGTCATCTGCTGCGCCCGGATGTCGGGCGGCAGGCAGAAATACTGGCCGACACGCGGCCCCGTGGTGCCGCCGATCGCGTCGATCGTGTTGTAGACGCCGTCGGCGGCGCCTTCGATATAGGCCGCGCACGACGCCCGCGACTTGACGTCCGTCTTCGCGCACAGCCGGTCGAGATCCGCGCCCGTGAAAGCCGCCGCCGACAACGGCACGGCAAACGCCGCGGCACAAAACATTGCGCGCAACATGGTGTTCCTTATGTCAATGCGGCCCGAGACCGCCTGCTGCCTTGGCCAGCGCGGCGCCAGGCTCCCTGCTCCGGCCGGAGTCCGGCCGGGCGGGCGCACCGTGCGCCGCACCGAAAACCGTCATTTTGCACTCTTTTGCGCATCTGCCGGCGTCGCTGCACCGATGCGCGTCGTCCGCTTGCTCAGGATCTCGATCGCGTCCGGCGCGTTGTAGTGCTTCGCGAACTCGAGCGCGGTGATGCCGAGCTGGTTCTTCACCTGCGGATCGGCGCCCTGGTCGAGCAGCAGCGTGACCGTCGACGCATGGTTGCCGCGCGCGGCCATCATCAGCGGGGTCGTGCCGTTCGGCGACGCGGTATCGATATAAGCGTCGTGGTCGAGCAGCAGCTTGACGACCGCGTCCTGGCCGTTGGTCGCCGCGTAGTGCAGCGGCGCCCAGCCTTTCTTGCTGACTTCCGCGCCCTTGTCGATCAGCAGCTTCGCGAGGCCGACGTCGCCGTTCAGCGACGCGAGCATCAGCGCGTTCTCGCCGGCCTTGTCTTCCTTCTCGAGGTCGACGTTCGGCGTCGTCGCGATCGCGGCCGCGACCTTGTCCGACTTCTCGCGCGCGGCGATCACCAGGATCGGATCGCCGTTCGGCGCGAGCGTGTTCGGGTCGAGCTTGCCGCTCTTGAGCTGCTTGCCGATGTCGGCGATGTCGTCGAACTTGACGGCCTTGACGATCGCGTCGAGCGACTCGGCATGCGCGCCGGCAGCGGCGAACAGGCCGCTCGCGACCAGCACGGCGGCGACGAGTGCGCGTTTGGGCAGATGATTGGTCGGCTTCGTCATTGTTGTGGGCTCCTTCCCTGGGTTGTGTCGGCTGCGCGCGCGTCGTTAGCGGGCGATCTTGAACAGCCGGAAAAAGTTCTGCGTCGTCGCATCGGCGAGCGCCTCGACGGCGATCCCGCGTTCGGATGCGATAAAGCGTCCGACATGGCTGACGTACGCAGGTTCATTCGGCTTGCCGCGATACGGCACCGGCGCGAGGTACGGCGAGTCGGTCTCGATCAGCAGCCGCTCGAGCGGCACGCGCCGCGCGACGTCCTGCACGTCGGTCGCATTCTTGAACGTGACGATGCCCGACAGCGAGATATGGAAGTTCTGCGCGAGCGCCTGCTCGGCGACCGGCCACGGCTCGGTGAAGCAGTGCATCACGCCGCCCGGCACGTGTGCGCGCTCCTCGGCCATGATCCGCAGCGTGTCTTCCGACGACGAGCGCGTATGGACGATCAGCGGCTTCATCGTCGCGGTCGCCGCGCGGATGTGCGTGCGAAAGCGCTCGCGCTGCCATTCCATGTCGTCGATCGAGCGGCCTTCGAGGCGGTAGTAGTCGAGGCCCGTTTCGCCGATCGCGACGACCTTCGGGTGCGCGGCCAGCTCGACGAGCTCCGCGAGCGTCGGCTCGCGCGCGTCCTCGTGATCGGGATGCACGCCGACCGACGCGTAGACGTTGTCGTGCGCGTCCGCGATCGCGAGCACGTCGGGCAGCGTCTCGAAATCGACGGATACGCACAGCGCGTGCGTGACGTCATGCTCGCGCATGTTCTCGAGAACGGCCGGCAGGCGGTCGGCCAGGCCCTTGAAGTTGATGTGGCAGTGAGAGTCGACGAACATCGTGTTTCCTGAATACGTAAGACGCGCGCTCAAGCGCTCGCCGGCAGGCGGCAGCGGGCCGCATCGCCGCGTGATCCGTTCACCGTTTCGCAATCCACGGGAAACAATGCCGGATCACGCGAACATTTCCCGATATCCGAGAAACAATTCCTCGAATACGAGCCGCGCGTTGAGCGGATGGTTCTCGACCGTCCGCTGCCGCGTCACGGCTTTCATGAAGCGGGCGAACGCGTTCGCGTCGACCGACTCCGCGCAGCGCGCGAGCGCCGCCGCGTGCGTCGGGAAGTAGCGCGGCGCCCCCGCCATCCGCTGCGCGAGCAGATCGTACAGCCAGCGCTGCAGCCAGCCGAGCACCAGCGGCACCGGCAGCTTCTGCAGCGTCTCGCCGCACGCGAACGGATCGCATTGCGCACCGGCCGCGAGCTGCCCGAGCGTGTAGTCGCGCAGCGGGCGGTTCTCGTCGCTCGCGAGCGCCAGCGCGGCGAGCGGCGCGCCGCCGGCTTCCGCGAGCAGCGCGCTCGCGTGGTCGACGCCCTGCGCCGCGAGCCATGCCTCGGCCGCGGCGGGCGCCGGTACCGTCATCGGCCACTGCCGGCAGCGGCTGATGATCGTCGGCAGCAGGCGGTCGATGCGGGCCGACACGAGCAGGAACACGACGCCGGACGGCGGCTCCTCCAGCGTCTTCAGCAGCGCGTTCGACGCGGCGACGTTGAGCGCCTCGGCCGGATACAGCACGACGACGCGCGCGCCGCCGCGATGCGAGCCGACTCCGCAGAAGTCGAGCAGCGCACGCACCTGCTCGATCTTGATTTCCTTGCTCGGCGCGCGCGTCTTCTTGCCGCCTTCGTCCGCATCGGCCGGCTTCGCGTCGTCCGCGGCGCCCGGCGCTTCGCCGGCCAGCGCCTCGGGCAGCACGATCCGGTAATCCGGATGGTTGCCCTGCGAAAACCACGTGCAGGCCGCGCAGGTGCCGCACGGCTCGCCGTTCGGCTGCGGCGATTCGCACAGGAAGCCCTGCGCGAGATGCTGCGCGAACTGCAGCTTGCCGATCCCGGCCTGGCCGTGCAGCAGCAGCGCGTGCGGCCATTGCGCGCGCAGTTGCTGCAGGCGGTTCCAGTCGTCGGTCTGCCACGGATAGATCATGTGGTGCGTTCCTTGCGGGTTACAGCGCGGCGAGCACGCGTTCGAGCTGCTGGCGGATCTCGGGAATCGACTGCGTCGCGTCGACGATCGCGAAACGGTGCGGCGCCTCTTCCGCGCGCCGCAGGTATTCGACGCGCGTGCGCGAGAAGAACGCGTCCGACTCGCTTTCGAACTTGTCGGGCATGCGCGCGGCGCCGCGGCGTTCGCTCGCGACGTGCGGCGCGACGTCGAACAGCACCGTGAGGTCGGGCTGGAAGCCGCCCTGCACCCAGCGCTCGAGCGTCTCGAGCTTGTCGCGCGGCAGCCCGCGGCCGCCGCCCTGGTACGCGAACGTCGCGTCGGTGAAGCGGTCGGACACGACCCAGTCGCCGCGCGCGAGCGCCGGCTCGATCACGAGCGCGAGATGCTCGCGGCGCGCGGCGAACATCAGCAGCGCTTCCGTCTCGAGATCCATCGGCTGGTTCAGCAGGATCTCGCGCAGTTTCTCGCCGAGCTGCGTGCCGCCCGGCTCGCGGGTGACGACGACCTGCCGGCCGGCCGCGGCCAGCTTGCCCTGGAGCCGTTCGCAGAACCATTGCAGGTGGGTGGTCTTCCCCGCCCCGTCGATGCCTTCGAACGTGATGAATTTACCGCTCGCCATTATTGACCTCGTATGTACTTGTCCACGGCCTTGTTGTGATCGCCCAGCGTGTCCGAGAACACGCTCGTGCCGTCGCCCTTCGCGACGAAATAGAGCGCGCTCGTCGGTGCCGGATTGATCGCCGCCTGCAGCGCGGCTACGCCCGGCAACGCGATCGGCGTCGGCGGCAGGCCGCGTCTTGTGTAGGTATTGTAAGGAGTGTCGGCCTGCAGGTCGCGCTTGCGCAGGCGGCCGTCGTACGCGTCGCCGAGCCCGTAGATCACCGACGGATCGGTCTGCAGCGGCATGCCGATGCGCAGCCGGTTCGCGAACACGGCCGCGACGAACGCGCGGTCGGCCGCGTGGCCCGTTTCCTTCTCGACGATCGACGCGATCGTCAGCGCTTCGTAAGGCGACTTGTACGGCAGCCCCGGTACGCGGGCGGCCCACGCCTCGTCGAGACGCGTCTGCATCAGGTGGTACGCGCGCCGGTAGATGTTCAGGTCGCTCGTGCCCTTGTCGAACAGGTAGGTATCGGGGAAGAACAGCCCCTCCCCGCTGCCGCGCTGCACGGCGCTGTCCGGTGCGCCGATCGCGCGCAGCAGCTCGGCGTCGCTCATGCCGGCCGTCGCGTGCGCCAGGTCGGGGTTCGCATCGAGTTCCGCGCGCATCCGCTTGAAGGTCCAGCCTTCGATGACCGTCGCGACGTACTCGTTCACGTCGCCGCGCGCGATCTTCTGCAGCACCTCGTAAGGCGTGATGCCGGTCTTGAATTCGTAGTTGCCGGACTTGAGGCGGCTCGACAGCCCGAGCACGCGCGTCATCGCGACGAACCCGAACGGCTCGACCGGCACGCCGCCGCGCTTGAGCTGCAGCGCGACGCTCTTCACGGTGCTGCGCGGCTTGATCGTGACGTCGAGCGATGCCGAGCCCAGCAGCAGCGGCCGGTTCGCCCAGTAATACCCGCCGCCCGCGCCGGCAGCGGCCACAACGACGGCCAGCGCCACGATCGTCGCGGCGCATTTCTTCAGTAGGGACATGGAAACGTGACTCAGGTAAGACCCATATAATACTTGCTCGCCTTCGTCAAAGTCAGGGTTGACTGTTCCCTCATTCCATGAGCACACCGTTCGCTTCACCGGCTGCCCAGGCCGCATCTGCCTCGCTCCCCGTTTTCCCCCGCCCGTCCGCCGCCGATTTCGATGCGCCGGGCGCCTGCATGCCGCTGCCGCAGTTCGGCGTGATCGACGTGGCCGGCGACGACGCCGCGACGTTCCTGCACAGCCAGCTGACCAACGACATCGAGCATCTCGATGCCGCGAGCGCGCGGCTGTCTGGCTATTGCTCGCCGAAGGGGCGCCTCCTCGGCTCGTTCCTCGCGTGGCGTGCCGGTCACGGTGTGCGCCTGCTCGTGTCGAAGGACGTGCAGCCGGCCGTGCAGAAGCGGCTGTCGATGTTCGTGCTGCGCGCGAAGGCGAAGCTGACCGACGCGAGCGACACGCTCGCGGTGGCCGGCTTTGCAGGCGACGTGCGCGAAGCGCTGTCGGGCATCTTCGATGCGCTGCCGGACGGCGTGCACGTGAAGGTCGACGGCCCGGCCGGCGCGCTGATCCGCGTGCCCGACGCGGCCGGCCGCAAGCGCTATCTGTGGATCGGCCCGCGCGCGGAAGTCGATGCGCGCCTCGCGGCGCTCGCCGGCACGCTGCCGGTCGTGTCGCCGGCCGTGTGGGACTGGCTCGACGTGCGCGCGGGCGAGCCGCGCATCACGCAGCCGGCCGTCGAACAGTTCGTGCCGCAGATGGTCAACTTCGACGTGATCGGCGCCGTTAACTTCAGGAAAGGGTGCTACCCGGGCCAGGAAATCGTCGCACGCAGCCAGTACCGCGGCACGATCAAGCGCCGCACCGCGCTCGCGCACGTCGCCGGCGACACCGATACCGTGCATGCCGGCGTCGAGTTGTTCCACAGCGACGATCCCGGCCAGCCGTGCGGGATGATCGTCAACGCGGCAGCCGCGCCCGCGGGCGGCGTCGACGCGCTCGTCGAGATCAAGCTCGCCGCGCTCGACAGCGGTACGGTGCACCTTGGTTCGGC
The DNA here is from genome assembly GCF_905339605.1 of Burkholderia sp. BCC1972. Classification (NCBI taxonomy): domain Bacteria; kingdom Pseudomonadati; phylum Pseudomonadota; class Betaproteobacteria; order Burkholderiales; family Burkholderiaceae; genus Burkholderia; species Burkholderia sp. BCC1972. The sequence goes on from NZ_CAJPGH010000023.1 coordinate 111,831, forward strand.
CGACGGCCCGGTGCTCGCGTTCGACGCGCTGCCGTACGCATGGCCGACGGAAGCGTGATGCACTGACAACCCGTTCGGGCGCCGGCTCGCGAGTCGCAGCCGGCGCCCGATGTTTCCTGCGAGAGATTCGCCCGATGTGTCTGATTGCCTTCGACTGGCAGCCTGATGCCGCCGCCGGTCCCCTCTTTACCCTCGTCGCCAACCGCGACGAGTTCTTTCGCCGGACCAGCGCGCCGCTCTCGTGGTGGGAAGACGTGCCGGGCGTCCTGGCCGGCCGCGATCTCGAAGCGGGCGGCACGTGGCTCGGCGTCTCGCGCGACGGCCGTTTCGCCGCGCTGACGAACTACCGCGCACCGTTCGACATCCGCGCGGGTGCACCGACCCGCGGCAAGCTCGTGTCCGATTTCCTCGGTGGCCCGTCCATCGCGCCGCTCGATTATCTCGGGCGGCTGGCCGAGCATGCGGCCGTGTACAACGGCTTCAACCTGCTCGTCGGCGACTGGCGGCGGCGCAAGCTCGCGTGGTTCTGCAACCGGGCGCCCGAAGGCGAAAGCAGGGTCGCCGCGCCCGTCGCGGTCACACCCGGCGTGCATGCGCTGTCGAATGCGCGGCTCGATACGCCCTGGCCGAAAGTCGTGCGCAAGCGCGCGGAGCTCGGCACGCTGCTCACCGACAATCCGACCCCGTCGCTCGACGAACTGATCGCGCTGATGCGCGACCCGCATGTCGCGGACGACGACGCGCTGCCGCATACCGGTATCCCGATCGAGCGCGAACGTGCGCTGTCGGCCGCGTTCATCGAGACGCCCGAATACGGCACGCGCGGCACGACCGCGCTGCGCGTCACGATGAAGGAAGGCGTGCGGCTGACGGTCGAGATCAAGGAGCGCTGCGACGACGACGGCTCGCACCGCACCGTTCGTCCGGGTTCGTTCGAGCGCGCGCTCACGTTCGACCTCGACGCAACGCGGCCGCGCTGAACGCACGCATCGCGCTACGGCGCGCGCGCCATCTCGACGTGCGGCACGCCGGCTTCGACGAACGGCTCACCGACCGCCGTGAAGCCGTGCCTCACATAGAACGCCACGGCCGAATCCTGCGCGTAGAGCCGCACGGCGGTTTCGCCGCGGTGCCGCGCGGCATCCAGCAGCGCGTTCAGCACGGCTGACCCGACACCCTGCCCGCGGACATCGGCCAGCACCGCGACACGGCCGATCGTGCCGGACGGCAGCAGCCTTCCCGTCGCGACCGCCCGGCGCCTGCCCGTCGCCGCATCGATCCGGTAGGCGACCGCATGGAGCGACAGCGGATCGTCGTCGTCGAGTTCCCATTCCGGCGGAATCTGCTGCTCGCGCACGAACACCGCGTCGCGGATGCGCGCCGCGTCGCCGCCCAGTACCGTCCAGTCGCCCGTTTCCACCACGCCGTCCGTCATCGCAGCTCCCATGCGGCGCGTGCGCCGCCAAACGCCCGCCGTCAAACGTCGTCGAATGCGGCCTTCAGCGCCGCGACCGCATCGGCATGCGCGGCCCGCACCTCGGGGATGTAGCCGCCCATCTTGAAGAATTCGTGGATCATCCCCGGATAGCAGACCAGCGTGACCGCGTTGCCGGCCGCGCGCAACTTGTCCGCGTACGCGGCACCCTCGTCGCTCAGCGGATCGTATTCGGCCGTCGCGATCCACGCCGGCGCGACGCCCGCGAACGACGGCGCGCCGCGCGTGCCGTCGAGCGGCGCGAAGCGCCAGTCGTCGCGATCCGCCCGATCGCGCACGTATTGCGTGAAGAACCACTGGATCGTGTCCTGCGTCAGCAGGTAGCCGTTCGCGAGCCGTGCATGCGATTCGGTGTCCTGGTGGCCCGTCACGCCCGGGTAGATCAGCAGCTGCAATGCCAGGCGAATCCCCGCGTCGCGCGCGAGCACCGCGCAGACGGTGGCGAGCGTGCCGCCCGCGCTGTCGCCGCCGACCGCCAGCCGAGCAGCGTCGATGCCGAACGTGGCGGCCTCGCGATGCAGCCACTGCAACGCGTCGTCGGCGTCGTTCACCGCGGTCGGGAACCGGTGTTCGGGCGCAAGCCGGTAATCGACCGACAGCACCGCGCACTGTGCATCGCGCGCGAACATCCGGCACAGCGCATCGTGCGTGTCGACGCTGCCGACCGTGAAGCCGCCGCCGTGATAGTAGACGAGCGCGGGCAGCGGCTCCGCGAGGCTCGGCTCGACGGGCAGGTACAGCCGCGCACCGATCGTGCGGCCGTCGCGCGTCGGCACGACGCATGCCTCGACCGAATGCATCGCCGCCGGTGCGACGTCGAGGATCGGCGCGCTTTTCTCGTACGCGGCGCGCGCCTGCTGCGCCGTCTGGTGGTGATACGACGGACGTTTCGCGCGCTCGATCATGTCGAGCACCTGGGCGATCTTAGGATTCAGCGGCATCGGTGAAGACAGCGCCTGTGCGGCGCCGTGAGCGGACAAGCGTCACATGATGCCATGCCCGCGCCGGGCAGGCGTGGCGCGCGATATACCGGAATCCCGTGCCACAAAATGAAGCGGCCCTGCCTCATTCCAGGGACAGGGCCGTGCGTGTGGGTGCTTACGCGTCGCTCGGGCCGGGCTGGGCGTCCGGCGCCGTGCGCGAGCGTTGCCGCTTGATGTCGCGGCCCACCGCGAGCCGCCGCATGTACTTGAACGTACCGAGTGCCTTCGCGACGAAGTTGCCGTCGCTGTCGCGCACTTCGCCTTCGCAGTAGGCCATCGTCGTCGAGCGATGCATCACGCGCCCGTAAGCGCGCAGCTCGCCGCGCCCCGGCTGCATGAAGTTCACCTTCATCTCGACCGTGACGACCCCGATGCCGTCGTCGGTCAGGCTGCGCGCCGCCATCGCGAGCGCGATGTCCGCGAGCGTCATCGTCACGCCGCCGTGCGCGATGCTCCACGTGTTCATGTGACGCTCCTCGAGCGACAGCACGATCTCGCTCGCCCCGTCCTTCGCGGACACGAGCTGCACGCCGAGCATGTCGACGAACGGGCTTTCGATCGACGGGCCGTTCGTCGGCGTTGCCGCGTCGCTCATCGTGCGGTGTCGACGATGTAGTCGACGCATTCGCGCGATTCAGCCACCGCGACGACGAATTTCTTCACTTCCTGGTGGACCGGGTGCACCTGGTATGCGTCGAGCGCGGCCTTGTCCGCGAAATCGGACACGAGCACGATGTCGGCGGTCGCATCGAGGCCCGGCGTCGCCACGCCGACGTCGATCTGCAAGGTGCCCGGCACGAGGTCGCGGCAGCCTTCGAGCTTTTCCTTCAGCTTCAGCGCGTTCTGTGCGCGTGTCGCGCCTTCGGCCGATTCCTTCAACTTCCACATGACGATATGTCTGATCACTTCGGTTGCTCCTGTTCGTGTGGGTTCGGCAGCTTGCCATAACCCCGTGCCAGTTGGGCGTTCCATGCCCTTCCACCGTTCGCTTGCGTTCGCCGGAAATCGTGTCCAGCCAGGAACGGGGTATCAAAGGAGGATCATTTCGAACAACCAGAGACGATACCCCTTTTTCACCGTGCCACTTGCCGATATCAAGATCCGACAAGCGAAGGCAGGCGACAAGCCTACCAAACTTACCGGCGACAATGGGCTGCATCTGTTGGTGAATCCGTCCGGCTCCAGCCTCTGGCGGTACAAGGACCGAATTGCCGCAAAGGCCGTCACCTGGAGTCGTCAGCCCAATTGATCGGGTTGCGAACTGCAGGCCTGGCCCTCGGGTGGTCACCGCCCTTTGATCAGAAGCACGACAACCAGGATCGCGACCAGCGCAGCGAGCCACTTCAAGCCGGAGAACACCTTGTCGAGCCGCTCCGCCAGCGCCACGACGGGATTCCTGTCGTCCGTGCGCAGCGACATCTGCGCTGGCCGGCCATCTCCCGGCAGGCTGACCTTCGGGAGATCAATGGCGAGATACACGACATATCCGCTGGCGGTTGCCGGCGTCTCAAATGTGCTGCCATCGTCGCCGGGCTTGAGGAACGCGCGGAATCCACTCGTCAGCGCAGCACCGGACGGAATCGACGTGTAGATGTCCCGCAGGCACAGCCCGGCCTTGACGGCGGTGACCTGTCCCGCCTAGACGCCGTCGGCAAGTGCCTGCAAGCTGCTCGCCGGCACGTCGCACGATGCCCACCACTGAGCCGGTTCCAGCATCTCGTGATCGGACTCGTTGTAGCCGAGCCTTGCTGTGCCAAGCGGATCGTCCGAATGAGCGATGCCCAGTGCGTCCTGCAAGTTGCGAAGGCCTTGCCGTTCAGTCTCGCCGATCTCGCGAGCCGCGAAGGTGATGTGTACCGTGCTCGTGTCGTTCTGCCCTTCCCCGATGATCGACAGACAGCAGTCGTCCAGACTCGCAGTCCCCTGGACATAGGTCGATAGCGTCGAATGCGTTGTCCCGCCGGCTGGCTCCAGCCGCCTGATGACCTGAATGTCCTGCAGAGTGAGCCACAGCGACTTCGCCGGGTAATACGTCCGCACGTTGCCATCGGCACTCGCATGCTGAAGCGTATGATCGGCGCACGCCCTGATCTCGCTACCCTTCTGCGTGTCCTCGCGTAACCGGCCACCGCTTTCATGCCGGCGCCGTTCATCGTATCCGGCAAGTTGACCGACGTCGGGACATGTCGCCGGTGTCCTGGGCACGACCCTGACGTTATCCAGAATGTCATCGTGGGTCCGGACTTTCGTAACCAGCATTTCGTCGCGTCCGCCCGATGCAGGACAAGATCGCGAGAGCCTCCCGTATTGCGTACCGGCGACGGGGAGCATGTCGCGGGCACCCTGGCCTGGTGTTGCCTCAGGTGCCTGTCGCGTGAGCGGATCAACATGCTGGGGCCGAGGCGTGTCCGAAACATTCACAGGCGACGGAAGCAGCCGGCTCAACAGGTCTGCGTAGGGCACAAGCAGCGGCAGGAACAGGCAGGCCAGTGACAGATTGAACAGGGTATAAAAATCGGCCACCACCCGCCCGTTGTCCGGCTCGATTCTGACCATGACGCAGCCGATCGGCGTGAGAGCTGCAAGAACAAGCACGACACCGACCGACATGACGAGCAGATTGCCAACCGGCACGCGCCTGGACACCGGATCGTGCGTGACGGTTCCGTCCAGCACCGGGTGAATGGCAGCGCCCAGATTCGCACCCAACACCAATGCGAAAGCTGTATCGGGTGGAACCACGTTCTGCCCGCAGAGTGACACGATCAGGAGAACGGCTGCCACGTTCGAATCGGCGGCCCAAGTCAGGCCAGCCGCCAGCAGGAAATCGACCAGCGGTTCCGTCGAGGCAGCCCCCAGCAACATCCGGAGGCTCGGCGCATCCTCGTAGTCCGTCATCAGTTCCTGCAGGTGATGCAATGCGAGCAGCAACAGGCCCAGACCGATGAACATGCGCCCCAAGTCGTGCGCGCGCGTGTTGGATGCCTTGCGGAACATCAGCACGCCAACGAGGACGAGTGCGGGCGATACGGTCTCGACTGCGAACGAAAGCGCCTGCACGATCAACGTCGCACCCACGTTCGCGCCAAGCATGACGGCCAGCGAGGAAACCAACCCGACGCGCCCTTCCGTTGCAAACTCCCGCGTCATGACTGCCGTCGTCGCACTGCCTTGCAGCACCGCCGTGACGCCCAGGCCGCCGAAGAAGGCAGGAAATCGCCCGTGAAGCATCCGCCCAAGAAGTGCCCGAAGTTCGGCGCCGAATGCACGCTGCACGCCGGTCTGGGCCATTTGCGTGCCCAGTAGCACCAGCGCAATTGAGCCCGCGAGATCAATCAGCGTAAACGTGAATGTCATAGTTCTTGCTCCCCGACGCCGACCGGTTGCTTTTACAACGTTCTCCGTACTGCGGTTCGCTCACGCCCGTAGCCGGTGCGCAAGGAAAGGCGAACTCGAATGCGTCTCGTCACGATCGAGAAACGCACGACCGAACCGTAGATCAGGCGACGCGACCTTCCCCCGAAGACTCCGTGCGCCACGATTCGGCCACCCGCGGCGATTTCCATGAAATCACGCGCCTGCAACCGCATTCCCCGATGCAAGTGGCATGCCACCAATGCGGGATGGGCGTGCAAGGCGACTTGAAACCAGAAATACGGAGATGGGCACGTTGGCCGAGTGAATGCGTTTCAGCACTGATACAGGCCTGCATCTATCGTGCGACGGCCTATGTCGATTTCCAGTGCTGCAAGCGCCCAGTGACCATACAGCGGGCGGTATCGCCGCCACGAGCCGCCCGGGCGCGCCGCTTTTCAGACGCATCGGATCGTTTCGAAATTGAAACGCGCGGTGCGACACGTGGACGAGTACAGCCAGGAAGGGGGCAGAGAGAGCGCCCGGGCCGGCGGCCTTCAGAGAGGGCTCTCCAACGCCGATTCCGCTGGCCGGAACGACAGAAAGGCACGTCGACGACACGTGAGGATGGATTTCCGTCGACAACACTCCTCATGACCGCCTGTGGCATTTCTAAACGATGATCGTCACACGGGGCCAGCGGTCCTTGTATCTTTTCTGCTGGATCCGCCGAAGATAGGTATCCATGCTGACGCGCGCCGGATTGCGTCGCACCACCATGGAAAAAAGGTCATCGAGTCCGTATGGCGCACAGACATCAATTGTCCCGTCGTTAAGCAAAGTAAGTCCTACCGCCGTCGCGTACTCTGGCCACGATGCAATGGCTTGGGCCAGTGATCTAAACGGAGGCACTGGATGGCCAAAGGTTCTCTCGAACCAGAGATGGACACCGGCCTGATTGGTGACCTCCCACGGAACGTCGGCACACTGCGCCATGAGGCTGCGCTGGATTTCGGCATCGCGCATCGACGACAAATCGGACGGGTCGAAGTAGGCCAAATCGACATCGGCCGGGCGCGTCGGAGTCACATATCCGTGAAGCGAGTCCCAGACCAAATTACGAATGGCCCCAGCGCCAATGCACCAGGATTTCAGGCCCATTGCACGTGCCGCCGACAGCGCAGACATACACCAAGATGACTGTCGGGCTATGTCGATTAATCTTTCGTCGAGATTCATCGCGGATCTGCATGACCTAAACGAGCAGGACGGTTGAGATTGTCACCAGATTCGATCGCCTCGTCGAGTCATCGAAACCGGCCCACGCTTCCCCGGCAGCTTCGTTCTTTTCTCATCCGGCAGCGATACCGTGAACCGCGCTACCGACACAATGACGCGAACGCGATCCTCGGTCGACTGGCGGGAATGCGGATTGCTCGATTTCGCGCGCCGTATCGGCGCACCCGGCCCTTCACGACAACGACCGGTACCGACGCGACGCTTCCTTTCCTCTCCGGCATTAATCTCCGGAATGAAATGCTATTGCTCATCGTTTCATGACCGGATATCCGGACTACATTCTCCGAATCAATTAAATCGCATATTTTACCGACCCAGTGAGCAATAATTGCGACCTCATTTCAAATCAATTGATCGAAAGTCACAAAATATTATTGACTTCGACTTTTATGCAAATCTAGAATCCGCTACAGCGGCTTACGTTTCGTTTTCTTTCGTCGCGCACGATTCGCCACTCACGCCCGCGAGCGCTCCTCGCGATCGCTTTCCGTTGTCGTGCAAAGGCGCCCCCGCGTCATCCGTCTTTATCAGCCATCCGCGTATTTGCAGCCTGATTTTATTTTTTACCACGCACTACCCCCCGATTAATTCCAGCCATTCACCGGAAAGACCGCGACGCGAGACCAAACGGACCCAAGATCCGTCGATTCGAACACCCAGATAAAAATTCGCCATTCATCAGGAGGGACATCAACATGCATCGCCTTGCGAAGTCGCTGTGTCTCGGGCTTGTCTGCGCCGGCCTGCTCGCGGCCTGCAACGACGACGACGTCAAGTCGACCACCCCGCCGTCGAACACCGCCGCGCTGTCGTTCCGCATGGACGCCGGCGGCCAGATCAATGCGTTCTACCGGCAGGACAAGGTCGCCGCGCACCTGCTCGTGCGTTCGTCGACGAAGCCGCGGCTGCTCGTGGTCTTCCCCGCCGGCAACAGCGGCACGGGGCTGTGGTTCGACGACACCGCGCAGCCGGTGAACTGGAGCCTCGACACGCCGCCGTCCGCGCTGTCCGCGCCCGACGCGCGCGGCCGGCCGCTGTACGGCATCGGCGCCGATGTGTCAGTCGACACCAGTACGCTGACGATCCGCCAGGGCGTGCTCAGCAACGTCCGCTTCCTGCGCGACTTCAACGGCGGCGCGACGATTCCGCAGCAGATCCTCACCGCGCCGACTGTCCAGGGCAGCGCCGCGCAATGGCAACGCGACCGGATCGACGGCGCGCCCGGCTATTCGCTGCGCATCACGCTGCGCGACGGCGGCAGCATCGCGCCGGCCGCCGGCGGCAAGCTCGTGCTGAATGCACCGCCCGGCTCGCATACGCTGAAGCTGCACATCGATGCGCTGTCGGGCGAGACGCCGCTGTCGCCGATCACGCGTGCCGACCTGTTCGCCCCGTCCGTGAACCCCGACCCGGTGAGCCAGAACGTGCTCGAATTCCTGAGCTTCAACGACAAGCTGCTGGCCGGCTCGTGGCAGTACGACACGTACTTCGGCCGCGACACGCTGATCTCGGTCCGCATGCTGATGCCCGTGCTCGAACCCGCGGCGATCGAGGCCGGCCTGTCGTCGGTGCTGAGCCGCCTGTCGGTCGACGGCAAGGTCGCGCACGAGGAAGGCATCGGCGAATTCGCACTGGTCGACAACCAGAAGAACGGCAAGCCGAACGATCCGACGCCGACCTACGACTACAAGATGATCGACAGCGACTACCTGCTCGCGCCGATCGCGGCCGCGTGGCTGATCGACGATACGCGCGGCCAGGCGCGTGCGGCCGCGTATCTCGCGCAGCGCGGCAGCGACGGGCAGACCAACGGCAGCCGCCTGGTCGTGAACCTGCTGCACGTCGCGACGACCGCGCAGGCGTTCGCGCTGCAGCCGTCGGTCGCGAACCTGATCCACCTGCGGCCCGGCGAGATCGTCGGCAACTGGCGCGATAGTACCGACGGCCTCGGCGGCGGCGTCTACCCGTACGACGTGAACGCAGTGCTCGTGCCGGCCGCGCTGCGCGCGGCAAACGCGTTTCTCGCGCACGGCCTGCTCGATCCGTACCTCGATGCCGGCCAGCGCGCGACGCTCGCCAACACGGCGAACGAGGCCGCCACGTGGGAGACGCAGGCGCCGCCGCTGTTCCAGGTCAGCGTGCCGGCCGCGCAGGCAGCCACCGACGTGTCGGCGTATGCGCCGTCCGCCGGCGTGCCGGCCGGTGCCGCGCCGAGCGCACCGCTGGCGTTCTACGCGCTGTCGCTCGATCAGCAGGGCAACCCGATTCCGGTGATGAATTCGGACGGCGGCTTCGCATTGCTGTTCGGCACGCCGCCGGACGACCAGCTCCAGCGGATCGTCGCCGACGTCACGCGGCCGTTCCCGACCGGGCTCGTGACCGATGCCGGGATGCTGATCGCGAACCCGGCGTATGCGAGCCAGGCACTGTGGCCGAAATTCACGAGTTCCGCGTATCACGGCACGGTCATCTGGTCGTGGCAGCAGGCGATGTGGGTGGCCGGGCTCGATCGCCAGCTCGCACGCCAGGACCTGTCGGCCACGACGCGCACGCTGCTCACGCAGGCGCGGCAGACGATCTGGCAGGTGATCTCGAACGGGCGCGACATGCGGACGTCGGAGATGTGGACGTGGTCCTACGTGAACGGCAAGTACCAGACCGACGCGTTCGGCACGCGCAGCGCCGATGCAACCGAAGCCAACGCGGCGCAGCTGTGGAGTACGACGTATCTCGCGATCCGCGATCCGCAGCAGCGCGCGGGCAAGTACTGGTGGCAGGCATCGCAGCAGATGCAGGACGGGCAGCCGAAGCATGAGACGTCGGTGGCGTCGCGCTAGCGCATCACCCTGCCAACCGGCATGCAAAAGCCCCGGGGGAATTACCGCCTCCGGGGCTTCGGCAAAAACCGGCTTACCGCGACACGACGCGGTTGCGCCCTTCCCGCTTCGCCGCGTACAGCCGCTCGTCGACCACCCTCAGCAACGCGTCGACCGTACTTCCATCGACGCCGTATTGCGCGACGCCGACGCTGACCGTCACCTGCACGCGCTTGAAATCCAGCCCGAACGGCGAACTCGCAATCGACGAGCGCACGCGCTCGGCCGTCATCCGCGCGCCTTCGAGCGGCATGTCCGGCAGCAGGGCCATGAACTCCTCGCCACCGACACGCGCGAGCCCGCCCGCCGGCCGGATCGCCTCGAGGCACTGGCGCACGACGCCGCGCAGCACTTCGTCGCCGATCTGGTGCCCGTACGCGTCGTTGATGTTCTTGAAATTGTCGAGATCGAGCGCGAGCAGGCAGAACGGCGTGCCGTCGCGTTCCGCCCGCACCATCTCGCGCTCGACCTGCGTGATGAACTGCCGGCGGTTCGACGCGCCCGTCATCGGATCGGTCGCGGCCATGTACTCGAGCTTCTGGTTCGTGCGCCGCAGTTCCTGCAGCGCGCTCTCGGTCCGCGACATCGATTCCGCCAGCCGGCTCATCAGGTCTTCCTGGCTGTAGATCGCCGAGAACGAGCGCGTCGTCTGCAGCGCCTGCACGACGCCGTAGCTGAGCAGGAAGAAGCCGCCCGCGAAGATCGCATGCGCCAGCCACCACATGTGATTCCACGGCTTGCCGAGAATGAATGCGAGCGACGACAGCGCGAACGCCATGATCGACACGCCGTAGATCATCATCAGCGGCGAGCGAATCCGCCGCGCGAGCAGCAGGCAGACGTTCAACAGCGAGAACACGAGCGCGCCGCCTTCCATCGACAGCCGCGTCCCCGGCGCGCCGGCGATCGGCGAATACGCAATGTAGGCGACGACGACGTTGACGATCACGAAGAACACGATCCACGGCAGCCACGTCCGCGCGCTCGTGCGTTTCTCGATCCGGTCGGGCGGACGCGAATACGACAGCAGGCCCGTGAGCAACAGGATCGACATCACGAGCCGCGACGCGGGCCCGTACAGCAGGAACAGCCAGATGTTGTGGTGCGCCATCCCGGTGAATGCACCGTGCAGCGCATAGATCATCGCGAAGCCGAGAAAGCCGAGCGTCAGCCAGCGCAGCAACGGCTCGCCGGACGACCGGTAGCACACCCAGGTCACGTAGGTGACGAACGCGCCTTCGAGGGTCGCGGCCGCGATCGCGATTTCATGGAATGCGTGGTTCTCGAACACGACGTGCGGGTCGCTGAAGATCCACAGGTAGGCAATCAGATAGGCAGGCAGCAACGCGAATCCGACCAGCAGGCATTTCGCGTAGAGCCTCGCGGCCGCGCTGACGACGCGCGGCGGTTCCCCGGCTGCATAAGTCGTACTCATTCGGTCCCCGGTCGGTCTGCTGCGTTGGTTCGAACCTTCGCGGCACGGATCGCACGATGCACGATGCACGATCCGGCCCATCGTGCCGAAAGGCAAATGTCAGAGCAAGTATAGGTGGGGCAATTGGTTTGACAAGTAAGGGGAAACGGCATTGCCGGGCGCATGCCTTTTGCTTCCCGATTGTTTCGAATCGCGGTACTGTCGTGCCGATTCACGTCGCGGCCGCGGGTACCGCCGAAACGAACCCGCGGCCGCCACCAGCAAAGATCAGAGGATTTCGAACAGGCCGGCCGCCCCCTGCCCGCCGCCGATGCACATCGTGACGACCACGTACTTCACGCCGCGCCGCTTGCCTTCGATCAGTGCATGGCCCGTCAGGCGCGCGCCCGACACGCCGTACGGATGGCCGACCGCGATCGCGCCGCCGTTCACGTTCAGCCGGTCCTCAGGAATCCCGAGCGTGTCGCGGCAGTACAGCACCTGCACCGCGAACGCCTCGTTCAACTCCCACAGGCCGATGTCGTCGACCCTCAACCCAGCCTGCTTCAGCAGCTTGGGCACGGCGAACACGGGGCCGATACCCATCTCGTCCGGCTCGCAGCCGGCCACCGCGAAGCCGCGGAACACGCCCAGCGGCTGCAGCCCGTCGCGCTGCGCGGCATCGGCGCTCATCACGACGCACGCCGACGCGCCGTCCGAAAACTGGCTCGCGTTGCCGGCGGTGATCACGCCGCCCGGCACGGCCGAACGGATCTTCGACACGCCTTCGAGCGTCGTATCGGGGCGAATGCCTTCGTCGGCCGCTACCGTCACTTCCTTCGTGAACAAGCGGCCCGTCGCCTTGTCGGCGATGCCCGCGAGCACCGTGATCGGCACGATCTCGTCGCGGAAACGGCCGGCTTCCTGGGCGGCCGCGGCGCGCAGTTGCGACTGCACGCCGTACGCGTCCTGCCGCTCCTTCGAGATGCCGTAGCGCTTCGCGACGTTCTCGGCCGTCTGCAGCATGTTCCAGTAGATCTCCGGCTTGTGCTGGACGAGCCAGCCTTCCTGAACCATGTGCCGGTTCATCTCGTTCTGCACGCACGAGATCGATTCGACGCCGCCGGCGACGTAGACCTCGCCTTCGCCCGCGATGATCCGCTGCGCGGCCAGCGCGATGGTCTGCAGCCCCGACGAGCAGAAGCGGTTCACCGTCATCCCCGGCACGGTCACGGGCAGCCCCGCGCGCAGTGCGATCTGCCGCGCGATGTTCGCGCCGGTCGCGCCTTCGGGGTTCGCACAGCCCATGATCACGTCTTCGACGCGTGCGGGGTCGAGCTTCGCGCGTTCGAGCGCGGCCGCGACCACGTGGCCGCCGAGCGTCGCGCCGTGCGTCATGTTGAAGGCGCCGCGCCAGGATTTCGCCAGCGGCGTGCGTGCGGTCGATACGATTACGGCTTCGGTCATGCGAGTCTCCTTCGGTCCTGCTTCGATATGTAAACAGACCCTGAATCGGATAGGGAATGCGCTACGCCGCCGGGCGCGCGCCCGCGGACGTCACATGCGCGACGCCCGCTGCCTGCATCTGCTGCCATGCGTGCGCGAGCGACCCGTTCAGGTCGATCGCACGGCACGCATCGTTGATCACCGCGGCTTCGAAACCGGCCGCGCGCGCATCGAGCGCCGACCACGCGACGCAATAGTCGGTCGCGAGCCCGCAGCACCACACGCGCTTCGCACCGAGCTCGCGCAGGTAGCCCGCGAGCCCCGTGCGCGTCGTGCGATCGGCTTCGACGAACGCGGAATAACTGTCGACCTGCGCGTCGCCGCCCTTGCGGATCACGAGCCGCGCGTGCGGGATGTCGAGGTTGCGATGCAGCGCCGCGCCGTCGGTGTCCTGCACGCAATGCACGGGCCACAGCACCTGCTCGCCGTACGGCAGCGTGAGCGTGGAAAACGGCTCGCGGCCCGGATGGTTCGCCGCGAACGACACGTGTTCGCGCGGGTGCCAGTCCTGCGTCAGCACGACCTGGTCGAAGCGCTGCGCGAGCGCGTTGATCACCGGCACGACCGCGTCGCCGTCCGGCACCGCGAGCGCGCCGCCCGGCATGAAGTCGTATTGCACGTCGATCACGAGCAGGACGTCGTCGGTGCGTTTCATTGCGTGTCTCCAGACAGGATCGGTCGCGCCGCCATGCGGCGTCGTCAGCCGTTGAAGCCGCGGCCGGCCTTCGCCAGTTCCGCGATCGACGGCGCGAGTTGCCATGCGTCGCCGTTCGGTGCCGCGGCGTAGCGACGAATCGCGCGCTCGACGTTGTAGAGGCCCACCACGTCCGCGTACAGCATCGGGCCGCCGCGCCACAGCGGGAAGCCATAACCGGTCAGGTAGACCATGTCGATGTCGGATGCCTTCGACGCGATCTTCTCCTCGAGGATCTTCGCGCCTTCGTTGACGAGCGCCAGCACCAGCCGCTCGACGATCTCGTCGTCGCCGATCTTGCGCCGCTCGATGCCGCGCTCCTTCGAATACGCGACGACCAGCTCGTCGACCAGCGACGACGGCTTCGCCTTGCGATCGCCCGGCACGTAGTCGTACCAGCCGGCGCCCGTCTTCTGGCCGAAGCGGCCCTGTTCGCACAGGCGGTCGGCAATCTTCGAGTACTGCAGGTCGGGCTTCTCGACGTAACGGCGCTTGCGGATCGCCCAGCCGATGTCGTTGCCGGCGAGGTCGCTCATCCGGAACGGCCCCATCGCGAAACCGAACTTCTCGATCGCGCGATCGACCTGCGCGGGCAGCGCGCCTTCCTCGAGCATGAACAGCGCCTGGCGGATGTACTGCTCGATCATCCGGTTGCCGATGAAGCCGTCGCACACGCCCGACACGACCGCCGTCTTGCGGATCTTCTTCGCCACCGCCATCACGGTCGCGAGCACGTCCTTCGCGGTCTGTGCGCCGCGCACGACTTCGAGCAGCTTCATCACGTTCGCCGGGCTGAAGAAGTGCATGCCGACGACGTCCTGCGGGCGCTTCGTGAACGCCGCGATATTGTCGACGTCGAGCGTCGACGTGTTCGACGCGAGGATCGCACCCGGCTTCGCGACTTCGTCGAGCTTCCTGAACACCTGCTCCTTCACGCCGAGCTCCTCGAACACGGCTTCGACGATCAGGTCGGCGTCCTTCAGGTCGTCGTAGGACAATGTCGGCGTGATCAGCGCCATGCGCGCGTCGAGCTTGTCCTGCGTGAGCTTGCCCTTCTTCACCTGCGCGTCGTAGTTCTTGCGGATCGTCGCGAGGCCGCGCTCGAGCGCGTCCTGCTTCGTCTCGAGCAGCGTGACGGGCAGCCCCGCATTGATGAAGTTCATCGCGATCCCGCCGCCCATCGTGCCCGCGCCGATCACGCCGACGCGGCGGATCTCGCGCAGCGGCGTATCGGCCGGCACGTCGGGAATCTTGCTCGCCGCCCGCTCGCCGAAGAACGCGTGGCGCAGCGCGCGGCTTTCCGGCGTCATCATCAGCGCGACGAAACCCTCGCGCTCGGCAATGCTGCCCTTGTCGAAACCGTTCAGCACGCCGGCCTCGATCGCGTCGATGCACTTGTGCGGAGCAGGGAAATTCGGCGCAGCGGCCTGCGCGGAATTGCGCGCGAACTGGATGAAGCCCGCGGCGTTTTCATGGACGATCTTGCGATCGCGCACGCGCGGATGCGGCCCCTTCTGCGCGCCGACCTTCTGCGCGAACGCGACGGCCGCGTCGAGCAGGTCGCCGTCGGCCATCGCGTCGAACAGCCCGCTCTTCGCGAGCTGCTCCGACAGCACGGGCGCGCCCGACACGATCATGTTCAGCGCGGTTTCGAGCCCTACCGCGCGCGGCAGGCGCTGCGTGCCGCCCGCGCCCGGCAGCAGGCCGAGCTTCACTTCGGGCAGCGCGACCTGCGCGCCGGGCGCCGCGACGCGGTAGTGCGCGCCGAGCGCGAGTTCCAGGCCGCCGCCCATCACGACGCTGTGCAGCGCGGCGACGACGGGCTTCGCGCTCGCCTCCACCGCGCGGATCACGGTGTGCAGCGTCGGCTCCTGCAGCGCCTTCGGCGTATTGAATTCGGTGATGTCCGCGCCGCCCGAGAACGCGCGGCCCGCGCCGGTCAGCACAATCGCCGCGACCGACGGATCCTGCGCGGCGCGATCGAGCGCGTCCATGACGCCCTGGCGGGTCGACAGGCCGAGCCCGTTGACGGGCGGATTGTTGAGCGTGATGACGGCCACGCCGTCGCGAGTCGAGTAATCCACTGCCATCTGCCTGCCTCCATGCATCGCGCGCCGGGGTGGCTGCGCTTCATTGTGCGCGGTCGAACGGCCGCATGTCCGAATGAACTGAGGCAGCATACAACGAAAAAGCACGGTCGTTCAATTTGAATTTTGTTCCCGATCCGGGGACGGATCGGGCGACCGGTTCGCGAGCCGTCGCCGGCCGGGTGCGACGCTTACGGCTCGCACGCCGCCGTCGGCAACACGTAGTCGCGGAACGTCTCGCGCAGCTTCAGCTTCTGCAGCTTGCCGGTCGCGGTGTGCGGCAGCGATTCGACGAACACGACGTCGTCGGGGATCCACCATTTCGCGACCTTGCCTTCGTAGAACGCGAGCAATGTATCGCGGTTCAGGTTCGCGCCTTCGCGCGGCACCACGACGAGCAGCGGGCGCTCGGTCCATTTCGGGTGCGCACAGGCGATGCACGCGGCCTCGGCCACGCCCGGGTGGGCGATCGCGACGTTCTCGATGTCGATCGAGCTGATCCACTCGCCGCCCGACTTGATCACGTCCTTGCTGCGGTCGGTGATCTGCAGGAAGCCGTCGGGATCGATCGTCGCGACGTCGCCGGTCGGGAACCAGCCGTCCGACAGCGGCGACTCAGCGCCGCGAAAGTAGTGATCGATCACCCACGGCCCACGCACCTGCAGCTCGCCGAACGCGACGCCATCCCACGGCAGCTCGCGGCCGTCCTCGCCGACGATGCGCATGTCGACGCCGCAAATCACGCGCCCCTGCTTCTCGAGCAGCCGGCGCTGCGCGTCGAGCGGCCGCTGCGACTGCGCCCAGTTGAGCTTCGCGAGCGTGCCGAGCGGCGACAGTTCGGTCATTCCCCACGCATGGATCACGCGCACGCCGTATTCGTCCTCGAACGTGCGCAGCATGGCGGGCGGGCACGCGGAGCCGCCGATCACCGTGCGGTTCAGCGTCGAGAACCGCACGCCGGCTTCGCGCATGTAGTTCAACAGCCCGAGCCACACGGTCGGCACGCCCGCGGAGAACGTCACGCGCTCGGCCTCCATCAGCTCGTACAGCGACTTGCCGTCGAGATCCTTGCCGGGCAGCACGAGCTTGCCGCCGGTCAGCGGCACCGCGTACGGCAGCCCCCACGCGTTGACGTGGAACATCGGCACGACGGGCAGCACGGCGTCCATCGCGGACAGGTTCATCGCATCGGGCAACGCGGCGCCGTACGCGTGCAGCACCGTCGAGCGGTGCGAATACAGCACGCCCTTCGGGTTGCCGGTCGTGCCGGACGTGTAGCAGAGCCCCGATGCCTGCTGCTCGTCGAGGCGCGGCCAGTCGTAGCGGCCGTCCTCGGCTTCGACGAGCGTTTCGTAGCAGAGGAACGGCGTCGCGCCCGACGGCAGGTGCGCGGCATCGGTCATCGCGACCCAGCCCTTCACGTGCGGGCACTGCGGCGCGATGGCGTCGACGAGCGGCGCGAAATTGATGTCGAAGAAGACGTAGCGGTCTTCCGCGTGATTGACGATGTACGCGATCTGTTCGGGGAACAGGCGCGGATTGATCGTGTGGCAGACGGCGCCCATTCCGCCGATCCCGTAGTAGGCCTCCAGGTGCCGGTAGCCGTTCCACGCCAGCGTGCCGACGCGGTCGCCGGTTTCGACGCCGAGCCGCGCGAGCGCCTGCGCCAGTTGCTTCGCGCGGCGTTCGCAATCGCGGTACGTGTAGCGATGCAGGTCGCCTTCCACGCGCTTCGACACGATCTCGGTGTCGCCGGCGTGCCGCGCGGCATGCGAAATCAGCGAGGACACCAGCAACGGCACGTCCATCATCTGGCCCAGCAACGGCTTACCCATCGTCTTGTTCTCCGTGAGGATGCGAATCGGTGACCAGCCTGGGGGGCGGCGTCCGTACGGAAACGCCCCCCTGCGACGCGCCCGTCAGCGGCCCCGGACGGGCGTGGCGCACGGCGCGCGGGCCGCCATGCGGGCGGCGCGGCGCCGCCTTACAATATCGGCTTACCCAGAGGCGCTCAACATGTCGTTTTCCCGAAGCGCAGCCGATGCGGCTGACACCCTCCCCGACCTCGCCGCCACGCTCGGCGCGCCCGCCACAGGCGCGTTCGTCACGCTCGGCGATGCGTTTCATACGCGGCTGCCGGCCGCGCCGCTCGCCGCGCCGTACGTCGTCGGCTTTTCCGACGAAGTCGCGCAGCTACTCGACCTGCCGCCGTCGATCGCCGCGCAGCCCGGCTTCGCCGAGCTGTTCGCCGGCAACCCGACGCGCGACTGGCCCGCGCACGCAATGCCGTACGCGTCGGTCTATTCCGGCCACCAGTTCGGCGTGTGGGCCGGCCAGCTCGGCGACGGCCGCGCGCTGACGATCGGCGAACGCACCGGCACCGACGGCCGCCGCTACGAGCTGCAGCTGAAAGGCAGCGGCCGCACGCCGTATTCGCGGATGGGCGACGGCCGCGCGGTGCTGCGCTCGTCGATCCGCGAATTCCTGTGCTCGGAAGCGATGCATCACCTCGGCATCCCGACCACGCGCGCACTGACGGTGATCGGCTCCGACCAGCCGGTGGTGCGCGAGGAAATCGAGACGTCGGCCGTCGTCACGCGCGTGTCGGAGAGCTTCGTGCGCTTCGGCCACTTCGAGCACTTCTTCTCGAACGATCGCCCCGACCTGCTGCGCCAGCTCGCCGATCACGTGATCGACCGCTTCTATCCGGCCTGCCGCGACGCGGACGATCCGTACCTCGCGCTGCTCGAAGCCGCGACGCTGCGCACGGCCGACCTCGTCGCGCAGTGGCAGGCCGTGGGCTTCTGCCATGGTGTGATGAACACCGACAACATGTCGATCCTCGGCGTGACGATCGACTACGGCCCGTTCGGCTTCGTCGACGCGTTCGATGCGAATCACATCTGCAACCACTCGGACAACAGCGGCCGCTATGCGTACCGGATGCAGCCGCGCATCGCGCACTGGAACTGCTACTGTCTCGCGCAGGCGCTGCTGCCGCTGATCGGGCTGCAGCACGGTATCGCCGATGACGATGCGCGCGCCGAACGCGCGGTGGACGACGCACAGGCCGTGCTCGCGAAATTTCCGGAACGTTTCGGCCCCGCGCTCGAACGCGCGATGCGCGCGAAGCTCGGCCTCGAACTCGAACGCGAGAACGACGCCGAACTCGCGAACAAGCTGCTCGAGACGATGCACGCTAGCCACGCGGATTTCACGCTGACGTTCCGCCGCCTCGCGCAGATCTCGAAGCACGACGCGAGCCGCGATGCACCGGTGCGCGACCTGTTCATCGACCGCGAAGCGTTCGATGCGTGGGCGAACCTCTACCGCGCACGGCTGTCCGAGGAAACGCGCGACGACGCGGCCCGCGCGGTTGCAATGAACCGCGCGAACCCCAAATACGTGCTTCGCAACCATCTGGCCGAAGTCGCGATCCGGCGCGCGAAGGAAAAGGATTTTTCGGAAGTCGAGCGGCTCGCGCAGATCCTGCGCCGCCCGTTCGACGAACAACCCGAACACGAAGCGTACGCGGCGTTGCCGCCCGACTGGGCCGGGTCGCTCGAAGTGAGCTGCTCGTCCTGAGCCCGCAACCCGCGCGTATCGACCGACCGATCAGGAGAACCCAACATGTCCCACGATTCCGACGACAAGACCTTCCCGTACCAGAAGGACGACGCCGACCTGCGCCGCCGGCTCACGCCGATGCAGTACGAGGTCACGCAGCATGCGGCGACCGAGCGCGCGTTCACCGGCGAATACACCGATACGGAAGACGACGGCATCTACAAATGCGTCGTCTGCAGCACGCCGCTGTTCGAATCCGGTGCCAAATTCCACTCGGGCTGCGGCTGGCCCAGCTACTTCAAGCCGCTCAACGGCGAGGTGATCGACGAGAAGGTCGACTACTCGCACGGGATGGTGCGCGTCGAGGTGCGCTGCAACCACTGCGGCGCACATCTGGGCCACGTGTTCGAGGACGGCCCGCGCGACAAGACCGGTTTGCGGTACTGCATCAATTCGGCTGCGTTAAACTTCGAGTCCCGACCCGAAAACGACTGAGCGGCGCCGGGCGGATCGGCGAGGTCGCCCCTCGCCGGCAGGCCGGCCCCGGGCTGGCCGCCCCGATCCGCAACGGTGGTGCCTGGCGGGTCCCTACAACGGTGAAAGGCCGCGCGAGCGGCCTTTCACGCAGCTGCGAGCGCCATGAAATTCCTGTTCGATCTGTTTCCGATCATCCTGTTTTTTGTCGCCTTCAAGGTCTGGGGCATCTTTACCGCCACCGCCGTCGCGATCATCGCGACGCTGGCCCAGGTCGCGTGGGTCGCCTTCCGGCACCGGAAGGTCGACACGATGCTGTGGGTCAGCCTCGGCGTGATCGTCGTCTTCGGCGGCGCCACCCTCGTCCTGCATGACGAGAAATTCATTCAATGGAAGCCGACTGTGCTGTACTGGTTGTTTGCGATCGGGCTGCTCGCCGCGCGTTATGCGTTCAGCAAGAACCTGATCGAGAAGATGATGGGCAAGCAGCTCACGCTGCCGCCGCCCGTGTGGGACAAGCTGAACGTCGCATGGGCGCTGTTCTTCGCGGTGCTCGGCGTCGCGAACCTGTACGTGGTGCACAACTTCACCGAATCGCAATGGGTGAACTTCAAGCTGTTCGGTACGACGGGCGCGATGGTCGTGTTCATCATCCTGCAGAGCCTGTGGCTCACGAAATACCTGAAGGACGAGTGACATGACGGACGCCTTTCTCCACGCCTCGCCCGACGAACGCATCGCGCTGATCGAAGCGCGCCTCAACGCGGCGCTGGCGCCGCTGGCGCTTACCGTGCGCGACGACAGCGCGCAGCACGCGGGCCACGCCGGCGCATCCGCCGGCGGCCACTTCACGGTCACGATCGTGTCGGCCGCCTTCACCGGCAAGCCGCGCGTCGCGCGGCACCGGCTGGTGTATGATGCGCTCGCTGATGCGATGCAGCGCGGCATTCACGCGCTCGCGATCGTGGCTTACACGCCCGAAGAATTCAACGAATCTTCAATCTAGTCTCATTAGGAATTCCCGATGATCCTGAAATCCCCCCGCCTGTGGGTCGCGGCGGCTGCTTTCGCAGCGGCACCGGCATTCGCCCAGAACATCGCCGTCGTCAACGGCACGCCGATTCCGAAGTCGCGCGCCGATGCGATGGTCGCGCAGCTCGTCCAGCAAGGCCAGACCGACGGCCCGCAACTGCAGCAAGCCGTGCGCCAGGAACTCGTGAACCGCGAAATCCTGATGCAGGAAGCGATCCGCGAAGGCATCCCGAACCGTCCCGACGTGAAGGCGCAGGTCGCCGTCGCGCAGCAGACCGTCGTGCTGCGTTCGATGATCGAGAGCTTCCTGAAGAAGAACCAGCCGACCGACGCCGAAGTGAAGGCGCGCTACGACGACCTCGTCAAGGGCGCCGGCGGCAACCGCGAATACCACCTGCACCACATCCTCGTCAGCGACGAGCAGCAGGCGAA
The DNA here is from genome assembly GCF_905339605.1 of Burkholderia sp. BCC1972. Taxonomy (NCBI): domain Bacteria; kingdom Pseudomonadati; phylum Pseudomonadota; class Betaproteobacteria; order Burkholderiales; family Burkholderiaceae; genus Burkholderia; species Burkholderia sp. BCC1972. The sequence continues at coordinate 133,044 of NZ_CAJPGH010000023.1, forward strand.
GGACCTGATCGCGAAGATCAAGGCCGGCGCGAAGTTCGAGGATCTCGCGAAGCAATACTCGAAGGATCCGGGTTCGGGCAAGAACGGCGGCGATCTCGACTGGTCCGACCCGAAGGCGTACGTGCCGGAATTCGCGGCGGCCGCGCAGAAACTGCAGAAAGGCCAGATGACCGACGCGCCGGTGAAGACGCAGTTCGGCTGGCACATCATCCGTGTCGACGACATCCGCGACATCGCCCCGCCGCCGCTCGAGCAGGTGAAGGCGCAGATCGCGCAGCAGCTCGTGCAGCAGAAGCTGCAGGCGTTCGAGGAAGGTCTGCGCCAGCAGGCGAAGATCCAGTAACGCCGGCGCGCGTCGCCCGTGCAACGAAAAGCCGCTCTTCGGAGCGGCTTTTTCTTGGGGTGCGCAGGACGGGTCACGCGCGAAAAAAAGGCCGCTCCGAA
>NZ_CAJPGH010000024.1:0-123581 GCF_905339605.1 Burkholderia sp. BCC1972
CGTAGTGCACGAGCGCATGGCCCGCGCCCGCCACGAGCGCCAGTGCGAACAGCCAGTCGAACAGCGACAGGCGCGCGAGGAACGAAAGGTCGTCGCCCGGCTCATACGCGCGAACCGCGGTCGGCGCACGGAGTCGCCGATGCAGCCGAAGCAGTGACGCGGCAATGGATATCATGCCGCCGCGTGACGATTGAATGGCTTTCATAAGCGTCACCAGGACGGAACCATCGGGTTCGAATAAAAAGAGGCGCCCCGCCCCGGGGGAGACGAGACACCTAAACGATCGCCGCCGGCGCCGTTCGTCTGCCCGCCGCGCGGCACCAGCCGCACGGGACGCCGGTTCGGCGGCGCCTGCTCATTGCTCGGCCGCCGGGCTCGCCGGTGCGTCGGCTTCCAGCGGAAACGCCTCGACATACGCCGCGACGGCGCGCATGTCCTGCTCCGTCATGTTCGAGCACACCGACTTCATGACCGCGCCGCGCGGCCGCGTGTCGGTTTCGCGGAAAACCCTCAGCTGCTTCAGCACGTAGTCCGCGTGCTGGCCGGCAAGACGGGGAAACCCGGTCATGCCCTCACCATGCTGGCCATGACACCCGACACAGGCCGACACGCCCTTGTCCGGCAGGCCCGCCATGAAGATCGCCTTGCCCGCGTCGACGAGCAAGCGATCGTCGACCGCGCCGAGCGCCGCCGGCTGGCTCGAGAAATAATCGGCGAGCTGGTCGATCTGCGCATCGGTCAGATGCGTGAAGCCCCACATGTAGCGCTTCGCATTCGGATCGGCGCGCGCGTGATGCTTGAAGTCGTTCAACTGATCGACGAGATATTCCTTGCGCTGTCCGGCCAGCTTCGGAAACACCGGCGACACCGACACGCCGGTCGCACCGTGGCAGTTCGAGCACACCTGCAGCGCGATGGTCTTGCCCGACACGGCCGGATTGTCGACTTCCCGCGACCGCTCCAGGTCGTGACAACCCGATGCCGCCAGCACCAGCGCAAGCCAAGCGAAATGGGTCACCTTGTTCATGTCAGCGCTCTCCTGCCGTAATACCCGTCGCCCCGCCGGATGTCAGAACGAAGCGAGCCATAGATAGACGAACAACGTGTCGTTGTCCCTCGCATTGCGTCCGTTGCCGTCGTAGTTGGTCGTCGCGCCGAGGTACTTGGTGAAATGCGTGTACTGGATGCCGACGCGCACGTGTTGATCCGGCATCCAGAATATTTCCGGCGTCCAGCCCTGCGTATTCGGATGGAAGTTCGCGCTCGCCGCATAGGCGGTACTGTCCGCGGTGCCCGTCGTGTTGAAGAACGACAGGCTGACGCCGTACTTGGCCTGGTAGACGTACGACGCCTTGAGCCGCAGCGAATTCAGGTTCGCGGCCGTGTTGTCGCTCACGATGAAATTGTTCGGATCGTGAATGTTCTCGCGCACGTAGCGCGCTTGCGCGGTGATCGTGTGCGGCTCCAGCAGGTACTGGTACTGCGTGTCGAAACCGTAGTCGCGATAGCGCGTCACGCCCGAGCCGAAGATCGGGAAGCTGTTCGGATCGTTCGGATAGACGTCGACGCTCAGCCCGAACGCGCCGACCATCAGGCTGTGCGGGCCCCAGTCGCGCGTCAGCGCGATGCGCGCATACGGGTTGTAGCCACGCAAATAGACCTGCGGGTGGTCCGGATTGCCCGCGTGGTTGCCCTTGCTCAGGAACGACCAGATGCCGTCGGCCGTGCTGTAGGCGGTCAACTCCGCATAGACCGTCTTGTTCCAGTACAGGTACCCGCCCATGCCGACGACCTGCATCGCGAGACCGCCCTCGATGATCGGCGTGACCGGCACGCCGGCCACCGGGCTGATCGCCGAGCCGATGTACGGATAACTCCAGGCCGGCGCGGTATTGAAGACGTCCTGCACGGTGGGGTTGTTGTGCAGCGTCAGGCCGAAGATCAGATCGTTGGCGGGTGACATGATCCGGTCGACGAAGCGGAAGTCGGTGTTGTCCGATGCCCACCAGCCTTTCCATTTTCCGTTGGCGTCCTGATGATCGTAGTTCGTGTAGGTGAATTGCGCGAAGCCGCCGAGATGGTCGGTGATCTTCCCGGCGAGGAACACGCTCGCGAAGTCGAAGATCGGCAGGCCGTTCTTCGGCGTGACCGGATTGCCGCTGGCGTCGCTGTTCGCTCGTGTCTTGCTCAGGTCGCCTATCGCCATCGCCGCGAGCGGAATCGTGCGCTCGCCCAACGTGTAGCCGTTCAGCTTGAACAGGCGCCCGTACGGCGTGAGTTCGGGGAACTGTCCGCCGGCATGGCACGCGACGCAGCTCTGCCCCGTCTGGCGCGCGAAGATCGGCAACGCGTGCCCGACGGACACCTGCAGCATCGCGAGCGCCGCGATCACGATCATCCAGCCGCGATGCAGCCAGCGATGACGCATGTCACGATCGACAGGAAACGTTGTCATGGCTGTTTTCCCCCCTCACGCGGTGTGCACCGCGCTGCGCCACCGCGACATCGGAACGTCGCGCGATGTATTCATTGTGCGAAGCGCCCGCGAGAACCGGCATGGGGAGACTTCCTCCATACGCGGTCTGATTCCTCCCCCATCTCGACGCGCGCTCCGCTCAGGGAACGATCCAGTCTCCGTCGGCGGCGATCTTCGTGCGGTCCGGCCCGGCAAACCGGACGATATAGCCGCCCTTCGACGCGAAGCGCTGCCCGGTCGCGAGCGTCAGGCGCGGGTAGTAGCCGGTCAGGATGCGGCGTTCGAGCATGTCCTGGATGCGCTCGACCAGGTACTCGCGCACGAACGCGTCGACCACGTGGCTCAGCGTCTCGGCGAGCAGGCCGCACGCGAGATAGGTATCCGCCTGCACCTGCGGCGCGACCATCGGAATCTTCCGGATCGTGAACCAGCCGAACGCATAGTCGACGCGCACGCGCCGCCCTTCGGGCAAGTCGAACGGATAGGCGACGCGCGTCACCGCGCGCCAACTCGTCGGCAGCGGCGTGCTGTCGAGCCCGCCGAGCAGCCCCGACATGAACACGGTGTCCGCCGCCGGCGGCACGTGCTCGAGCGCCGCGAGGTCGGGCGGCCGCAGCCACAGCACGAGCACGTCGTCGCGCGGCGTCCGGCGCAACGCGCGCGCGACGCCGTCGCGCGGGGCGAGCGCGTGATTCGACACCGCGATGCCGCGCGCCTTCAGTACGGCTGCAAGCGCCTGTGCGCCGCGCTCGCCGTTGTCGCCCGCGCGATAGACTTGCCTGACCGTCTTCACCGGCCGCGCGCCGGCTTCGTCCAGGATGCGCTTCGCGATCAGGTCCGACTCGAGCAGCACGCCGCGCGAGAAGTACACCGAGTAAAAATCGTGATCGGTCTCGACCGGCACTTCGACGTTCGGAAAGAGGCACGGCACGGCCTCCGCCTCGCAGAAGTCGTGGACGGGCGCCCAGTTCCGGCCGCCGAGCCCCGACACCACGGCCAGCACCGGCTGCCGCTCGAGATACGCGTTCAGTTGCGCATGCCACGTGTCCGGCGGCCCGGTGAGCGACCAGACGTGCAGTTCCCAGCGGCGATTGACCATGAACATCATTTTTCGCGTGGAACGCAGCGGCGGCGTCGTGCCGAACGGAAACGCGTTCTTGTCCGCGAAGTAGTGCTGTAGGACGTCGAGCATGCCCGCCCGCTTCACCGGGTCCGCGTCCGGCGTGACGATCGTCGCGAAATGCAGCACCGTGTCGGTCACGCCCGACGGCTTGCGGCGATCTAGACGCTTCAGATAGCCGGTCAGCGCGGCCATGTCGGCGTCGCCGAGCGCGTATTGCGGCATCAGTCTGCCGAGCGGCCTGCCTTCCGGATCGATCCCGTCACGCACGGCACGCGCGAGCCGTTCTTCCGTGTACGGCTCGCGATCGGTGCGCATGCCGGGAACGTACGGGATGTCGAGATCCTCGGCGGTCTGCGCGCGCGGATGCACCAGGTAGCGCCACGTGACCGGCGGGATGATGTTGTTGCCTTCCTTCGAGCCCAGCCCGCTGCGCCGATGGCAATTGATGCAGGCGGCGGCGGCCCCTTTCAGGCGCACGCCGTCCTGATGCACGGCTTCGAGCGGCGCGCCCGAACCGAGGATGCCGCGCTGGAAGATTGCCTCCCCCGCGTCCGCCGGCACGGCGGGTGCAGCTGTCTCGTCGCCGATCGCGTGACCTGCGCCCGCGCACAACGCGGCCAGCACCCCCCACCGCGCCAGTTGCCCGCGCGAGACCGGCAGGCACGCCGCCGCGAGGGCGCGCGCTCGCCCCCGGATGCCGTTCATGGCCGTACCGTCGGCCGGCCCGCGCCCGGCGGGGCCGGCGACACGCGCGCATCGAGCGACGCCGGACGGCGTCCGCCCGGCGCGACGGGCCGGGCGAAGAGCGCGTCGTCGAGGGGCGGATTCAGCGACACCTTGTCGATGATCAGCGTGTCCTTGGTCGGCGAGGCCGCCGTCCCGCTCTCGATCCTGAGCGGGATTTGCAGGCCGTCGATGAGCTTGAAGTTGCCGTAGTTCACCTCCACCGTGAGCGGGCCGGTCGGCCCGCGCACCTGGCGGTCGGCCTTCACGTCCAGGAAACTCCGTCCGTCGATCCACACGTGCCGTACCGCGCCGGACGGCAACTTCACCGCCAGGCGGTACGCATCGTGCCCGCCGATTCGGTCGACGCCGTCCAGCGTCACGCCGATGCCCTTCGCATCGTGGTCGAACAGCGGACCGTCGATCACCTGCTCGTCGCGCGCGGACATCAGCTCGCCCGGCGTATACGGCCGCAGGCCGGCGCTGCCGCCCGCGGCCTGTTTCCAGCCTTCGCGGCCGTCGAACACGCGCACGGCCTTCTGGTTGAGCACGGTGATCTCGAAGCGCGTCTTGTTCGGCCGCTTCATCGCAAGGACGAACGGCATGTCGCGCACGGGCGCGTTCGGGCTGTCCACATGGCCCGACCAGACCATCGTCCGGACCTTGCGCCACGCGTCGAGCCCGCCTCTCGCCGCGACATTCTTCTCGACGATCTGGTCCACGCCGAGGCCCTGCCCCGGCAATTGCTCGCACCCGCACAAGGCCGCCATCGCGCAGCCGGCGAGCACCCACGATCCGATCCGTCCCATGGTCGTCACCTCGTCCGGGTCTCGGCCGGGTGACTCGGCGCCTTCGCGAAAGTGAGCGGCGGCTTGCCGAACATCGTGTCGTCGGCCGGCTCGTTGAGTGCGACGTGCTCGATCGTGATCCGGTGCGTCTCCTTGACGCCGCTCACGACGGTCTCGAGCGTGTGCGGCATGACGAGGCCGTTTTCCTTCCTGTAATCGCGATAGAGCACGGCGACGCCGTGCGTCTTGCCGTCCAGCACGCGCGGCTCGCCATCGATCTTCAGTTCGAGAAAGCTCGACGCGTCGACCCACAGGCGGCGCGACGCGCCGTCCTTCGACGTCAGCTTCAGCACATACGCGCGATGCCCTTCCACCTGCTCCATGCCAAGCGCCTGGATCGTGGTGCCCTTGTTCGCGTAGTCGATCAGCGGACCGTCGAGTTCGGCCGACGACGCGGCGGACTTGAGTTGCGCCGGCGTATACGGCTCGACGTCGTTGCGGCCGAGATACGGCCGGACCAGCCAGCCCTGCGAACCGTCGTACACCTGCAGCGCGGTCTGCTGCTCGAACTGGATTTCGAGCCGGCTCTTGTGCGGCCGCTTCAACGTCAGCGTGAACGGCAGCCTGACGTTCTTCTTGCCGCCCGCATCGAGCTGCCCCGTCATCCTGATCGACGACACCGCCCGCCACGCCTGCAGCCCGCCACGGGCCGCGACATTGCGCTCGGCGATCTGCGCCGCGTCCATATGCGACGCCGACGCCGCCTGCGCATTCCCCGCCGCCGAGGCCGCGGATGCGACCTGGCCGCAAGTCAACAAGCCGGCAGCACACGCCGCCGAAATCGACTTGAAAAGAAACCGGTTCATGACTGCTCTCCCCGCATGCAGGCCGCCCGTTGTCGATGCGCGGCGGCATGCGCATGTATGTGATTACTCGACCACCAGCCCGTCGATATGCAGCGAATCGATCAGGATGCTGACCCGTTCGCCGCGCTTGATCGGCCCTCCCTTGTTGGAAAACACCATCCAGTACTCGTGTCCGGTCTCGAGCTGGCCGGTCTGCCGCAGCGCGCCGATCTGGTCCATCACCGGAATCACGAGCATCGCGTGGCTCGTTTCTCCGTACAGATAGACGGTCGCCTTCGTGTCGGCGAGCAGCCGCGCCTTCTCGGGATCGGTCACGCGGTAGCTGAAACGGATCAGGTTGCCCGACGCGGTGCTGCGCACGTGCAGATCGTCGACGCCCTTCGCCATCTGGTAATAGGCCTTCGCCTGCCGCGGCAGGCTCACCGGCAGGTAAGGCGAGTGCCGGCCGGCCGCCGGCTTGGCCGGCGCATCCTGCCCGGCCGCGGCCGGCTGAGGCCGGACCGCGACGAGGCTCGCACCGCCCGCGAGCAGCAGCATCGATGCCGCGCGGAAGGCCGCCCGTTTCATCGCATCGCTCCCGTAAGCGGCGCGGGTAGCGCCTGCGCCGGGGTCGGCGCAGGGAGCCGCACGGGCGGCAGCGCGCGTGTCTGTGCACGTGTCTGCGCAGGCATCTGCGGGCGCGCGCGCGGCGGCACCCTGGCCGGGGCCTGCAGCAGCGCATTCGACGGCGGCCGCGCCAGCGCCGGAGACTGCCCCAACGCGCCGGTCGGCAGCGGCCGAGTCGCCCTGGGGGCCAGCCGCGCCCCTGCCTGCAGCCGCCTCAGCGCCGGTGCCACGATCGGCGGCAGCGGCGCGCCACCGTTGAACAGACCCGGGATTCCGCCGATGCCCGGGATTCCGCCGCCCGGGAAGCCGTGTCCGCCCGGGAATCCGCCTCCACCCGGGAAGCCACCACCACCCGGGAAGCCGCCATGGCCCGGCGGGAGAAGTGCGGCCAGGCCGGTCAGCTGGCTCCCCAGTGCGAGCGGGTCGATCGGCGTGCCGCCACCGAGCAGGCCACCGAGCAGGCCGGGCGCCACGTACTCGACCGCGCCGATGTCGTAGCCGTTGCCTTGCGGCCGCGGCGTGCCGAAGAAGTCGTGGTTCGGCGCGCCGGATGCCGTGGCTGCCCCGATCGCCGGCGACGTGCCCTTGATCGAGTAGTTGCCCATCATCACGTTGTAGCCCGCGCTGCCAGGCGTGAGCGCCTCGTTGAACAGCGACAGCGGCCCGTACGACATGTTGATCCACTGGTTGCCTTCATCGGGCGTGGCCGCCGGCATCAGCCCGAACAGCGGGTTCGGCAACACCGCGTCGGCGATCCCGGGCGGTACGGCAAAGCCGTTCCCGCCGGCTTCCGGCGGCACGCGCGAGCCGTTGCAGTACTGGCTGATCGTCTGCGGGTCCGATGCCTTGTTGGTCGCCGCATAGCCCGCCGTGCTGGTCATGATCGAGTACTGCGGGTTCATGGTCAGCCCGGACTGGTGATTGGCCGGCCCGGTGTCGCCGTACGCGCCGATGTCCCAGTAGAACGGCGGGGTCGTGCCGCCCGTCACGCAGAAGCCTGTCGATTGCCCCTTCTGGTTCAAGGTCGGGTTCAGCGTGACCGCGTTCTGCACGCCGGGGATGTTCGGGTTCGGCTGCGAACTCACCGAGATGTAGAACGAGCGGTTTTGCCAGAACAGGTTGTTGCTCAGCACCGGGTTCGAGAACTTCGTGCAGTTCGGCTCGTTCGCGGGACAGGTGATTTGCCCCGTGAAACCCGCGGGCGGGACGAACGCCGTCATCAGGTTCTGCGTATGCGTCGCCGTCTCCAGTCCGGCCGGCTGCTGCGTCGATGCCTCGATGAAACTCGTGCAGGTCGACTCCGCGCTGTTCGGGCTGCTCGTGCATCCGGGCGGCGCCACGTTCGACTGCGCCGCGGCCGGCGTATTGAAGAGCACGCCCGCCGACGCCGTCGCATCGTTCGCGATCACCGTGTTGTTGATGAAGCTCACGCGCACCGCATCCTGCAGCGACACGCCACCGCCCGACCAGCCGGCCACGTTGTTCGCGATGATGTTGTTGATCACGCGCACCTGGTACCACTTGTTCGGGTTGCCGAGATTGCGTTGCACCTCCGTGCCGTTGACGTTCTGCAGCCGCAGGCCGCCGCCCTTCCCGCTTTCCGCGGTATTGCCCATGATCAGGTTGCCGTCGATCACCAGATCCGGACCGATACCGTCGGACAGCTGCGGCGCGCAGTCGACGTCGACGAGGCTGTTCTCGCAGAACGTGCCGTCGGGCGGCACGCCCTGCGCGATGATCCCGCCGCCATACGTCGGCAACGTCGGATTGTTGCTCTGGTTGAACAACACCACGTTGTGCGACAGGTCGCCGTTGTAGCTGAACCCGAAGTGCGCGACACCGCCGCCGTCACCGCTGGTCATGTTGCCGCAGACCCAGTTGTAGTTGAAGCGGTAGTAGTCGGCGCCCGTGCAGAGCGTCACACCACCGGCCGAAGACGGCGTGGTCGAGTTGATCTCGTCGCCATACGACGCGTTTGCCGTGACGGCGTTGTGGTGCACGTTGACGAACGTGTTGTACATGAACGGCAACTGCGTCACGCCGTCCGCGGCGATGTTGGCGTCCGGCACTTCCACCTGGCCGACCGTGATGCCGCCCGACAGCGTGCCGGCATTACCGGTCACGCGGTTGTTCGAGACCTCCGTGTAATGGTTCCAGCCGTGCAGGAAAATCCCGCCGCCGCCCTGCGAGCTGTTGGTGACCGTGACCCCGTCGATGCGCGACGGGTTGCACAGGAAGTTGCTGTAGTTCGGGTTGTTCGGGTCCGTCGTGCAGTCGTGCGCCGTGAGCAGCGTGCAGATGCCGTTCGCGGTGCAGTTCGTGCTCGGCTGCACACCCTTGGCCAGCACCGTGATGCCCGCACCTTCGTACGCGCCCATCAGCGACGGTTCGATCAGCAGCTCGCCCAGGTTGCCGTTCTGCGTGCTGTCCCAACCGACGGTCGGTTCGAACGGAATCGGGTCCACGTGCCCCTGCATCTGCGTCGAGCACTGATAGGTGCCTGACGGATCGTACGGGTTGTTGGTCGGCGAGATCGGCTTCGTCGAGTCGTACGTGGACGAAATCAGCCCGCCGTCCAGCGATGTGCCGAACAGGCACGCGATCAGCCTGCGCCACGGATCGAGCTTGCCGGACGGATGCGTATTTGCATTGATCGTCACCGACGCGGCACCCACGCCTTGCAGCCGCACCGGCTTCCACATCACCAGCATCTCGTTGTACGTGCCCGGACCGACGACGATCATGTCGCCCGCGCTCGCATTGTTGATCGCGGTCTGGAGCGCATTGCTCGCACCGTTCTCGCCGCTCACGTAGGTCGGCGCCTTGCCGCCGATCGTCACCGTGATCGCATCGATCGACCGCTTGCCGTTGCCGGCCGTGATCACGAGCTCGCCGCACTGCGTCGCGGGTGCGCCCATCTGCTGGATCGTGCAGGTCGACGGCACCTTCAGCGACGGGAGCGACGGCAGGCTCAGGTCGGGCGCGAGCACGACGATCTTCGAGTCGCTCCACGACACGACCGGCGCATTGACGCCCGCGATCGTGACCGTGCCGGTGCCCTGCGTCGCGCCGAAGCCGTAGTGGCGCGTGATGAACTTCTGGTTGAACGGCGCCGCGGTCTGGCTCGGTCCCGTATACGCGTGGTTCACCACCTGCTGGTCGCCCAGCGCGTTGATCGTCAGCGGCTTGCCTGGCGCGCTGACCCACGGGCCCGCACCTGCGCCGATCGTGTCGCCGGTCACGCTCGAGATCGCCGGCGTCGCATCCGGATACGCGCAGTCGGGCTGGTTGTAGCCGTCCGCGAAGGACTGCACCGGCACCACCGGCGTATCCATGTACTGCGTCTGTCCGGGCATGAACGGAATCTCGTAACAGAACTGGCTGTATGCCGGGTTGTACAGCGGATCGGTCATCGTCTTGCCGGGGTGCTGCGGATCGGGGATCGGGCCCGGATCGTTCATGCACGTGACCATCATCGTCGGCGCATAACCGGTCGGGTTCGGGGGGTTCACTTCCCAGGTCGAGAACGTCAGTCCGTTATAGATGCCCCATTGATCCGTGTAGGTGCGCGAGACTTCGTTGCCGGAGAAATCCTTGAACGAGACCGGCACGTTCGGCACCGCGAACTTTTCGCCGAACTGCGGCGAATACGGATCGAACTCCGACGAGAAGTCGTCGAGCATGAAGCCCGTGTAGTGCGCGCTGACATGCGTCGAGCTGAAGACCCAGAACTTCGCGAGCACCGATTCCTCGTCGGTCAGCATCACCTCCTTGCGATCGCACAGATGCCGGGACGCGCCCGCGAACGGTGCGACTTCCTTCGATCCCGGGAACAGGCTGATGTAGTCCGGCACGATGCGCAACTCGCCGACGCACGGCCAGAACCGCTCGACGCTGCCGGTGTCGCCTTCGGCATGCGGCGTCGAACCGAGGTTCGTGGTCGGATTCTGCGGGTTGTTCTTGTTGTACGTCGAATTCACCGCGGCCTGGTCGGGGAGGATGAAGATCGCACCGATCCCGCCGAACTGCTGCGTCACCGGAGCGATGTAGTTGTCGCCGATCAGGATGTTCTTGTCTTCCTCCTTCACCAGTTCGTAGCCCGGCGGCACGATGATCTCCACCACGTACTTGCCGGCAGGCAGCATCGGCGTGCCGTCGACGGGATTCTTCCCGACGCAGATCGTGCAGTTCGACGCGACCGGCTTGCCGTTCGCATCCGTCGCCGTCACGCTCGGGAACTTGTACATCCCGTCATACGGCGCCGGCTGGATCTGGTTGAACGCGTGCATGCCGTCGTAGCACTTGTACTGTGCGTTCGCGGGCAGCTGGCGATGTTGCGGATCGAGCCAGTTGGTGCTGTTCTTCAGCGTGAAGTAGAACGGGTCGTTCGGATCCTGGCCCGGGCAGTTCATGTTCGGCGTCACGCCGTCCGCGCGGAAGCCCTGCGCCCAGTCGTCCCAGCTCGCCGTCTTGGTCGTGTCCACCAGCGTCAGGTTGGTCGTGCCGTCGGTGGCCGTGCCTTCCTGGTACAGGTTGACCGTGACGTTCGGCACGTTGGGCGTCCACTTCGTGTGGATCAGCAGCGTCGGATCGTCGAACGGCCGCGTCGACGCATAGATCACCTCGCCGCGTATCCCGCCGTTCTCGCCCTTCGCGAACGGCGCCTTGCCGTACTCGATGAACGAGTTCTGGCCGGAGAAGCCCTGCCATGCCTCCGTGGTCACCCAGGGCGGATCGACCCGCCCGGTCGATCCGCTGCCGGTCGACGCGCAGTCCGCGTCCGCACAATACCGGGCGCCCGGCACCCGCAGGTTCGACGGCAGCGGCAGGGTTTCGGCCGTGTTCGCGAAGTTCGCGGCCAGCGTCGAGTTCCCGCTGCCGGCAGCGCCGGTGCCGTCCACCGGACCGCCCGCGTCGTACACCACGTGCGTGCCGGTCGACTTGAAGCGCGTCAGGTCGTCGTCGACCACATACCAGTTGAACAGCGGAAACACTTCGTTGAACGGCGCGTAGCCGTTGCCGTCCGTGTTGTTGAAGTTCGAGAAGCTGCCGTCGCGGAACCGCATGTTGACCGACGCCAGCGCGACGCCGGGGTCGTCAGGGTGCGAGATGCCGTCGCCGTGCAGGTCGATGAAGGTCCGCGTATAGAGGTTCGTGTGCCACTGCAGCACGGACAGGTCGCCGACGTCGACCGTCGTGCTCCCGTTGGCCGCGGGCAACTGCACCGCCTTGGCCAGCCCGTCGACGATCTGGTCGTTCCATTGATCGAACACGGTGATGCGCGTCGTGCCGCTCGGCAGGCCGCTGATCGTGAACCGGCCCTGGCTGTCGCATTTCGTGAAACCGTAATCCTCGCTGTCCGGATCGCCGACGCTCACATAGCATTGCGAGAACGCCAGCGAATCGCGCGATCCGCTGCTGTACAGGTTCTCGTTCGGCGGGCGGCTGTAGTGCAGGTTCGTCACGCGGCCCGTGAGCGTGTTCGGGCACGGACCGGTGTCGCATATCCCGGTCTTGGCCGCGTTGGTCCTGCGCCCGTTGATGATCTTCGGATTCGCGAAGCCGATCGACACGTGATAGCCGGCCGGCCCGAACTCCTGGAAGTACGCGGGGCCGCCGACCTTGATGAACGCGTCGTGCGCCTTCTGTCCGTCGAGCGTGTTGGTCTGCAGCCATTCCTCGCCGCGGCCGATCCGGTCTGCCGCCGGTGTCGCGATCACGCCGTAGCGGCCCGGCATCAGGTTGGCGATGATCGCCTGGCCGACGAGCGGCGACAGCGTCTTGCCGTCCGATTCGTATTTCGGGCAGGTCGGGATCATGCCGACCAGGCCGTCGGTCGCCGTCGAGATCGGGCATGCATTGAGCCCGGTGAGCGGATCGATGGTGCCCTGCAGCGAATTCGACAGCGGCATGTTGAACATGTCGTAGGTCATCTGTCCGGTCGGGTCGCCGGTGCCGCCGGCATCGTCCCAGAGCTTGATCTCGAATCCGCCGAGCCCCGGCTCGCGCGAGGTGCCGAATCCGTCGGACCCGCCGCTGACATCCACTTCGCCGTTCAGCGGCGCATCGTCCTCGAACACGAACACCGACAGCTTCGCGGTCTGGTACGGCGTTTCCGTCAGCAGCACGTTGAGCTGCCCGGCCTGTCCGGCGCCGGTCTGCCCTGCCTTCGCGGCCGCGATCTGCGCGGGCGCGATCGGCGCGCCGCCCATGCCGTGGCCGCACTTGCCGGTGCCCGGCGCGAAATCCGCGCCGCTCGGGCCCGACGGGCAGTCGAGCGCGATGCTGAATTGCCGCTTGCCGTCGGGCGACACGCCGCCGCCGTTCGTGAACGTGTTGCCCGCATCGCCGGGCAGGATCGAGATGTAGTAATGCTTGGTCGGATCGAGCGCCACGTACTTCGGATCGACCGGCGTCTGTTGCGAGACGCTCGGGCCGGTGCGGCACACGCCGTTGCCGACGTCGCACACGGTCGCCACGTGCGTGTTGGACACCGGGTCGTACACGGTCTGCCCGGATTCGCATGCCACGGTGCCGACGCAGCCCGCCGCCACCACCGGCATGTAGCTCGTGTGGAAGTTCGTGCCGAGACTCGGGACCGGCAGCGGCGGGCAGTTCGCCGGCCTTCCTGTCGCGGAATTCACCTGGCAGGCCGGATCGATCTGCATCGTGCGGTCTTCCTCGATGATCCAGCGATAGTCGGTGAGCTTGACCGCCTTGTTCGGCGCGGTCGCATCCGGCGCCATGCTCGGCGCGTCCATCACGTTCACGACCAGCCCGCTGCCGGGATTGAACGTGACCGTCACGGTCCCTGCATTCGCGCTCGTCTGGTTCTGCGTATTGGTGACCTTGTACTGGAACGTCATCGTCTGCGCCGCCGCGCCGTTGCCGACCCGCGGCGTCGTCGGCACCGCGGTAAACGAGCCGTCGGGATTCAGCGTCACGGTGCCGTTCGTCGCGCTCGACGCGACGATCTGCGCGGTGAGCGGCAGCCCGGCCGGATCGCTCGCACTGGCGAGCACGCCGGGCGCGCCGATCTGAACCTGCGACGCGATGTTGCTCGAGAAGCTCGCATTGCCGGCCGTGGGGACCGACAGGCACTTGTTGCTCGTGGTGCAGGCGGTCAGCGTCACCTTCGCCGTCACCGGCGGCGTGCCGTTGGTCGACTGATAGACGAAACTGTCGTTCGCAGTGCTACTCGACAGATACGTGAACGTACCGTCCGTATTCAACGTGAGCGTGCCGCTCGCGGGCGGCGTCTGGACCTTCACGCCGTACACGCCGGAGTCGCTCGCGATCACGCCCTTGGCCGGATCCGACACGGCAAGCGTCGTGCCCGGCACGAAGTAATAGTTCGCGCCCGCGGCGGTCGGCGTTTCGCCGATGCCGGCAGTCGCCGACGGTTGGGCGTTGTTGACCGCGATGTAGCCCTGCATCCCGCCATCGCGCATATTGTTGGTCGACAGGCTCAACTCGCGGTCGTACACCGGCATCGCACCTGCGGCCGGCGCGTTCAGCATCACGTCATAGGTCTTGCCGGCCGCCATGAACACGGCGTTCTGGATGCGCGCGGCGCCGGGAATCACGTTGCCGTCCTCGGCGACCAGCGTGAAGCCGGGAACGGACGGATTGCCCGTTTGCGCGCCGACCACGGCCGGAACGTGCATGCGCAGCCCGGCGTTCACCAGGCGCACGAGCACCTGCCCGGTCGACGGCGGCACGGTCGCGCTCGGCGGGAAAGCCGACGCGTTCGGGTTGGTGCGATCGAAGGCCACGCCGTTGATCAGGTAATAGCGCGGATCGTAGTTCACCACCGGCGGATAGCAGGTGCCGAACGTGACCGACTTCGAGTCGCCGCACCCGCCGGGCTGGCCCGACCACGCAGCGGTTTCGCTGAAGCCCTTGGTCGCGACGGCCGCGGCAACCGCGGCGTTCTGCACCGGATCGATCTCGCCCATCACGAGCGGCACGTCGGCGTCATAGCAGGACACCGAATTCGGATAGGCCTGTTTCGTCGATGCGCACGTCGAACTGGGGACGGTCGGGCTCTTCACCACCAGCACCCCGTAGAGGCCCATCGGCCCCTGGATCGACGGGTGCGTGCCCGACTCGAGCAGGTAGGTGCCGGGCTTGAGATTGGCCCAGGTGAGCGTCGTGTGCGATTTCGGATCGGTCGACGGCGCCACCTCGGTCCCGAACGACTGGACGCGCGGCCCCTGCGCGGGCGGCACGAACGATGCCAGCGGCGCGGTCGATGTGGCCGTGACGATCGGCCAGGTCGTGGCCGTCTGCGTCGGATGGACCGGGCTCGGCGTGGTCGTCGGCTTGTCGCCCAGACCGCCGCCCAGCTGGCCGACGATCACGAGCGAGGTCGGCACGGGCGCCGGCAGGTTGTTCGTCAGGTTGATCTGCAGCTGCCCTGCCGGCACGGTGACGACCACCGGCGACCAGTTCGCGCCGGCGGCCGGATTCGCCGCCGCGCAGGTGGCGTTTGCCGCCGGCACCGTCGCGTTGGCGGCCGTCGTGCAGGTGTAGCCCCACATCGGCACGGCCTGCCCGTCCGGCATCAACGCCGTGGACGCCTTCGCCGTCAGATTGACGACTGCCTGCGCGAAACAGGCTTCGCCTGCCGTCAGCAAGATGGATGCCGCGACCCCCGCCTTGAACAGATCAAGGAGCGTCGCCGTGAGCTTGGTGGATCTCATCGCCTTTCTCCCCACCCCTAATTGGATTCGTCGATCGGAAATACCGGAGGATCAACGAGCATCATCATCATCATTCCGCCCGGGAAGATGTTGTTCGTCGTGATCTCGCGCTCGTTATGCGAGTGCCACATGAACGCGAAGCCTGCTTCCGTCGCCGGCGGGTTCAGGATCGTGTTGCTGGGCGGCGACGTGCCGGTCGGCGCCGTCGCACGCACGGTCGCGTCCGGCCCGAGATACGGACTGCCGCCATACCAGAAGCCGTTCGTCAGGATGTTCGAGTCCGGCAACGTGACCGGCCCGCCGCTCGCGACCTTGCCGAACGGCGCCTTCTCGAGTGCCTTGCCGTGGTCCTGGCACCACTCGTAGTAGTTCGGCGCGCTGCGCGGCGCCGGCGGATTCGACGCCGTCGTGTAGTAGCCGTTCGCGTCCGGCACGCAGACGGAGCCGTCGCCCGCGTAGTGCGCGTAGACGTCCCAGTTCAGGCCCTTGCCGGTCCAGTAGAAAATCCCGTCCATCGTCGCGCCTGGCGTCGTGGTGGTCGTGAACAGCAGCGGCCCGGCCGGCTGCCGCGGGTTCGCCGGGTGGCTCGGGTCGACCGGGCTGAGCAACAGGTTGCCGTCGCGCGCCAGCACGCGCACGTGGTTGCCGTGCTCGTGGAACGGATGCTGCCAGCGGCCGGTGCCGATGATCCGCAGCAGCACCAGTTCGCCCGGATGCATGTGCGGGTTGCCGTTGTACGGCTGGTGCGGGTACTGCGGCGCGTAGTTCGGATCCATGTCGTCCGGCATCGAGCGGCCGTTGACCATGAAATAGGCCGGGTGATACGGCTCGGTCTCGACCGTCATGCAGCCGGTCGGCTTGGTGCACGACGTATTCGCCGCGACCTGCTGCTCCGCCTGCTGATGGATGCGCGGATCCATTTCGGAGAACTGAAAAAGATACTCACGGTCATAGCAGGCGGCGCTGTTGTCGAATGCCGCCACTGCGTTGCGGAAATCGCGCTGGCCGAACGGCCGGCCCGAATCCGGCAGCGCCATGCAGCCCGCCGTGTTGACCGCCGTATTCGGCAGCACGATGATCGCACCGTACATCCCCATCTCGATCTGCAGGTCGCCCTGCGTGCCGCTGTAGTACGCATGCGTACCCGGCGTCGCCGCGACGAACGTATAGGTGACCGTCGCGCCGTGCGGCGCTTCCTGCGCCAGCAGCCCGGCAACGCCGGAGGTGCCGGTGCAGGTCTTGCCGTCCGGGCTCAGGGTGCCCGTGCACACGACGAAGCCGGGAAACAGCATCGACGTGTTGCCGGCCGCCGCCGGCAGGTTGTTGGTGAGTGTCACGGTGATGACGTCGCCCTGCCTGACGATCAGCGTCGGACCGGGAATCTGCATCGTCGGACAGGTCGCACCGGTAATCGTCGACGGCGAGAAGACGAGCGGCGTCGCGCTGGTCGCCGCGCAGCCGTAGCCCCACGAATAGACGCTCGTGCCGTCCGGCTGGGTGATGCGCGCCTCCTGGGCCGTGAGGTTGAAAACCTTGCCGGCGATGCCCGGCGCGGCGGCTTGCGCGTGCACCGACAGCAACGCGGCGAGCGTTGCGACGCCGACGCGTGCGAGCCGTCCGAGACGGGCGAGCGTCGCGGTCCACGCATGATGAGTGATGTGTCCCACGGCTTTTCTCCTCAGGGCAGGACTTCCCGGCCGGGCCCCGCCCGCTGCTGCGGGCGGGCCCTGGTCATCAAAGAGTGCAGTGCTTCGTGACCGGGTCCACCGCGCTGCAGATGTGGACTTCGGTCATCAGGCCGCCGAAGTTCTCCTGATCGTTCGACAGGTGATCGAGGTTCGGCGTGTACAGGTAGAAAATCTGGCCCGAGTGGTACTTCGTCTTGTCGCTGGCGTCGAGAATCAGGTCGAGCGACTCGCCGCCTCCGAGCGTGATCGAGTTCGTGTCGTAGGCCATGTTGTTGCCGGCCATGTCGCGCAGCATGCGGGCGTTGATCGCGATCACGTGCATCGGGATGCCGAGCGACGCCAGCGTCTGGTATTCGGTCACGTCGAGATCCGAGATCCGCAACAGCGCGCGGCCGCCGGCCGGAATGTTGATCAGCGTCGACAGCGGTTGCGACGGATGCATCGAACTGTCCGACGCCGGCGTCGACATCGCCCCTTCGGTCACCGTGTCCGGATAGCTGCGGCCGTTCAGCAGGAAGAACTTGTCCTTCATGTCGGTGAACGGCTCGGGATTGAACGTCATGCCGACGAAGTGGAAATTCGGATCGAAGCCATGGATCTGGATCGGATACTCGACGTCGTACGCGGTCGAGCCGTCACCGTCGTTGTAGGCGTAGAGCGACAGCGTTTCGGGCGTGGTCGCCGGAATGTTGGCGTTGGCCGCACGCACGAGGCCGTTGTTCTGCGGCGGCAGCGGCGTCGAGCACAGGATGTCGTTGCCGCAGCGCGTGCGCAGGTCCGACTGCTGCGTCACCAGCGCCTCGTACAGCGACACGCCCTTCGGCACGCGATCCTGGCGCGGCCGCACGTAGATCTGGCCGACCATGCCCATCTGCAGGTGCTCCGGCGGCGTGATGTGGCAGTGCCAGAAATAGGTGCCCGCATCCGGCGCGAGATAGTAGTACGTGAAGCTCGCGCCGATATTGATCGCGACCGACGCGTCCGGCACGCCGTCATAGAACGACGACGCGTTCGGATAGCCGTGGAAGTGCACCGTATGCCTCTCGAACAGGTCCGGGCGCATGATCATCCCGACGTTCGTGAGCGTGAGGAAGAACTCGTCGTCCTCGTCGATCGCCATCAGCGGCGCGGGCTGGTTGCCGTTCATCACGCCGATGTCCATGATCGGGCGCGGATCGACGTGGCCGGTCAGCGCACCGCCTGCATCCGGATCGGGCGCGAGGCCGACCGCGCCGTTGTAGGTCGGGTCCGTCCTGGGATCGCCGACGGTGTTGAACACCGACGCGAGCTGCGTGCCGGGCAGCCCGGCCTTGACGTCCGCGAGCCCGGACAGCGGGCCGAACGCGAACAGATAGGTCTGCACACCGTTGGCCATCGTGGCGTAGCCGTCGCCGCCCGAGATCTGCTGGCACTTGATCGCGCCGTTCACGGTGCCGGTCGACGTGGAAGTCTGGCCGGTGTAGGTCGGTTTCGTGTAGGCGGGTTCGCCGACACCGGGCGCCAGCGCGGTCGGATGCGACGGCGTGGTGAACGGGCACTGGACGCGGAACGACTGGGCGAACGAGGGAACGGCGCACATCAGGAGCAACAGTGCCGCCACACTGCTGCAACACGCGCGGGTACTGAACATATGACCTCCATCCAAGGGGTCAACCAGCGATACGGGCTGGACGTCATGCTGTACTGCGGACGCGGGCCGGCGAGGTCTTCGCATCAGCCCGTATCTGGATTCTGAAGATGTGCGCGTCTGGCCGGGATGGGTCACCCTCCTACTTTTGCATAGGGGGGCTCCGGCACGCGGGGGCGACAGGCTCCTCACGGACGGATGGGCGAGGCTCGAGCAGCCCCGTCGACGCACAGGATTTGTCCGATGAAAAACGCGCGACGACCGACGACGTATCGGCGAAATTTTCCCGATAGCAGAAATTAATTAAAATCGGGGGGGTAGGCAGTGGATGGTGCAGGACGCGGCAAGCGGTGCCGGCCCCGAAGCAGCGAAGCGGCGGGCTTTCGATCGCGGCAAACCGGGCGGTCGCCGGAGAACGGGCAAAAAAAAGCGCCACGGAGACCGTGGCGCTAAAAAAGTTCTAGCCATTCCGAGGGCCGTGCTAGAACCTGAGAGACTGCGCGAAACATCGTTGCCGGTTAAACTCTTGAAACGATGTTTCGAAAACGTGAGACATTCTTTCCGTTTCCGCCCGACAAGTCAAGCGGTATTTGCACCGGTTCATGCACTTTCTGGCAACGCTGATTTGAGCGTTTTCCTAATAAACCAAGGGTGAACCCGTAAAATCTCATCCAATGACCGGTTCACCCGCAGAACATGCATCCTTTGACAATAGTCCTACAATACCAACAAAATTGAAATCGAGTTTCGGAATTAGAGAGAATCCCTCGTGTCGACAACTGTAACCCTTCCCGCGTCGCGGGACCGTGAATCGTCACCCGACGAGATCACCGCCCTCGCCCGCGGCCTCGCCGTGCTGCGCCGCATCGCGGCGGCCGACGCCCCCGTCAGCAACCGCGAACTGACCGAATTGACCGGCATCCCGAAGCCGACCGTCTCGCGCATCACCGCGACGCTCGTCAGCGCCGGCTTCCTGTTCCAGTTGCCCGACAGCGAGCGCTTCGTGCTCACCGCGTCGGTGCTCGAACTGAGCCACGGCTTCCTGCGCAACTTCGACATCCGCGCGCGCTCGCGGCCGTTCATGATCGAGCTGGCCGAACGCACGTCGCTGTCCGTGCACCTCGCGGTGCGCGACCGGCTCGACATGGTCGCGATCGACGTGATCCGGCCGCGCTCGGCCGTGCTCGTCACGCGCCTCGAAATCGGCTCGCGGATGGACATCGCTCGCACGGCAGTGGGCCGTGCGTATCTCGCCGCGCTCGAGGAAGACGAGCGGCGCCTGCTGCTCGAGTCGCTGCGCACCACGGCGGGCGACGACTGGCCGCACGTGTCCGCGCGCCTGACGCCCGCGCTCGACGATGCGATGCGCGACGGCCACGCGATCGCGATCGGCGAATGGCGCGAAGGCCTGAATGCGGTCGCGGCCGGTTTCGTCGGCCCGTCGGGCCAGCGCTACTCGGTGAATTGCGGCGGCGCGGCGCACCAGTGCTCGCCCGAATGGCTGCAGGAACACGTCGTGCCCGCGCTGCACGAATGCATCGCGAAAATCACGCGCGAGATCGGCGGCGCACCGGCCCGGCGCATCAGCGTGTAATCGTTTCGTCATCGTCCCGTCGCGTTCTGTAACGACCGTAACCCGTTGAAAGATAGACCACTGGACTGTAACGGGGACGGGACGTAGGATCATGCCCATCGTCGCGCCGCATTCGCGGTGCACAACGCTCTTTTCTCGCGAGTCGGCGGGGCCCCGGACCGAGCCGGGCCACCCCGTCCCGTCACCCGCCCGCCCACGCGCAGCCCAGCAGTGCGATTTCCGGCACGCCGCGCCGTCTTCCTGACAGATCACGATGGATAACGAACAAAAGCCCACGCCCCCTTCGAAAGACCCCGTGTCGCCCGCCGCACGGCGTCCGCGCCGCACGCTGATGATCGGCACGGTCGCGGTCGTCGCCATCGGCGGCCTGCTGTGGTGGCATCCGTGGAACCGCACGCCGGCGGCCGGCAGCACGGCAACCGGTGCGAGCGCAGCCGCCGGCAGCAGCGCAGGCGGCCATCGCGGCCGCGGCGGCCCCGCTGCGATGGCGAACGTTCCGCAGCCCGTGCAGGTCGCGACCGCGACGCAAGGCGAGATGCCGATCGTGCTGTCCGCACTCGGCACCGTCACGCCGCTCGCGAACGTGACGGTCAAGACGCAGCTGTCGGGCTACCTGCAGTCGGTGTCGTTCCAGGAAGGCCAGATCGTCAAGAAGGGCGACGTGCTCGCGCAGATCGACCCGCGCCCTTACCAGGTGTCGCTCGAGAACGCCGAAGGCACGCACGCACGCGATTCCGCACTGCTCGCGACGGCGCGCCTCGACCTGAAGCGCTACCAGACGCTGCTGTCGCAGGACTCGATCGCGTCGCAAACCGTCGATACGCAGGCGTCGCTCGTCAAGCAGTACGAAGGCGCGGTGAAGACCGACCAGGCCGCGATCGATTCCGCGAAGCTGAACCTCACGTATGCGCGCATCACGGCGCCGGTGTCGGGCCGGGTCGGCCTGCGCCAGGTCGACCCGGGCAACTACGTGACGCCGGGCGACACCAACGGCATCGTCGTGATCACGCAGCTGCAGCCGATGAGCGTGATCTTCACGACGTCGGAAGACAACCTGCCGCAGATCCTCAAGCAGGTGAACGCGGGCCAGAAGCTGTCGGTCACCGCGTACAACCGCAACAACACGGTGCCGCTCGAGACGGGTTCGCTCGCGACGCTCGACAACCAGATCGACACGAGCACCGGCACGGTCAAGTTGCGCGCGAACTTCGATAACAAGGAAGGCATGCTGTTCCCGAATCAGTTCGTGAACACGCGGCTGCTCGTCGACGTGCTGCGCAACGCGACGATCGTGCCGACCTCCGCCGTGCTGACCGGTTCGATCGGCCAGTTCGTCTATGTCGTGAAACCCGACAACACGGTCACGGTCCGCAAGGTCACGATCGGCCCGGTCGACGGCGAACGCACGAGCATCGTCAGCGGCATCGCGCTCGGCGAGCGCGTGGTGACCGACGGCTCCGACCGCCTGCGCGAAGGCTCGAAGATCTCGATTCCGGCCGACAAGCCGAAAGGCGCATCGGGCGCGCGCGGCGCCAGCGCGGCGTCGGGTGCATCGGCAGCGTCGGGCGCCGCCGCCCATCGCGGCGGACACAAGCACGGCGCGTCGCAGGCAGCGGCCCCCGCGGCCCAGTAACGCGCGGGCCGCTCGATGAATCCATCCCGCCTCTTCATTCTCCGGCCGGTCGGCACCGCCCTCCTGATGGCGGCGATCATGCTGGCCGGTCTTGTCGCGCTGCGCTTCCTGCCGCTCGCCGCGCTGCCCGAAGTCGACTACCCGACGATCCAGGTCCAGACCTTCTACCCGGGCGCGAGCCCGGAAGTGATGACCTCGTCGGTCACCGCGCCGCTCGAACGCCAGTTCGGGCAGATGCCGTCGCTGAACCAGATGTCGTCGCAAAGCTCGGCCGGCGCGTCGGTGATCACGTTGCAGTTCTCGCTCGACCTGCCGCTCGACATCGCCGAACAGGAAGTGCAGGCCGCGATCAACGCAGCCGGCAACCTGCTGCCGTCCGACCTCCCTGCCCCGCCGATCTACGCGAAGGTCAACCCGGCCGATGCGCCGGTGCTGACGCTCGCCGTCAAGTCGAAGACGCTGCCGCTCACGCAGGTGCAGGACCTGGCCGATACGCGCCTCGCGATGAAAATCTCGCAGATCGCGGGCGTCGGCCTCGTCAGCCTGTCGGGCGGCAACCGCCCGGCCGTGCGGATCCAGGCGAACCCGACCGCGCTCGCGAAATACGGGATGAACCTCGACGACCTGCGCACGACGATCTCGAACCTGAACGTAAACACGCCGAAGGGCAACTTCGACGGGCCGACGCGCGCGTACACGATCAACGCGAACGACCAGCTGACGAGCGCCGACCAGTACAACAGCGCGGTCGTCGCGTACAAGAACGGCCACCCGGTGATGCTGACCGACGTCGCGACGGTCGTCGCCGGCTCGGAGAACACCAAGCTCGGCGCGTGGGTGAATTCGGACCCCGCGATCATCCTGAACGTGCAGCGCCAGCCCGGCGCGAACGTGATCGCAACGGTCGACGCGATCAAGGCGCAACTGCCGAAGCTGCAGGAAACGCTGCCGGCCGCGCTCGACGTGGAAATCGTCACCGACCGCACGACGATGATCCGCGCGGCCGTGCGCGACGTGCAGTTCGAGCTGCTGCTCGCGGTCGCGCTCGTCGTGCTCGTGATGTACCTGTTCCTCGCGAACGTCTACGCGACGATCATCCCGAGCCTGTCGGTGCCGCTGTCGCTGATCGGCACGCTCGCGGTGATGTACATGGCCGGCTTCTCGCTGAACAACCTGTCGCTGATGGCGCTCACCATCGCGACCGGCTTCGTCGTCGACGATGCGATCGTGATGATCGAGAACATCGCGCGCTACGTCGAGGAAGGCGAAACGGGGCTCGAGGCCGCGCTGAAGGGCTCGCGGCAGATCGGCTTCACGATCATCTCGCTGACGGTGTCGCTGATCGCGGTGCTGATCCCGCTGCTGTTCATGGGCGACGTGGTCGGGCGCCTGTTCCACGAATTCGCGATCACGCTCGCGGTGACGATCGTGATCTCGGCGATCGTGTCGCTCACGCTCGTGCCGATGATGTGCGCGAAGCTGCTGCGCCATTCGCCGCCGCCCGAGAGCCACCGCTTCGAGGCGCGCGTGCACCGCGCGATCGACTGGGTGATCGCACGCTACGCGGTCGCGCTCGAATGGGTGCTGAACCGCCAGCGCTCGACGCTCGTCGTCGCGCTGCTGACGCTCGGGCTGACCGCCCTGCTCTATATCTATGTGCCGAAGGGCTTTTTCCCCGCGCAGGACACCGGCGTGATCCAGGCGATCACGCAGGCGCCGCAGTCGATCTCGTATGGCGCGATGGCCGAACGCCAGCAGGCGCTCGCCGCCGAGATCCTGAAGGATCCGAACGTCGACAGCCTCACGTCGTTCATCGGCGTCGACGGCAGCAACATCACGCTGAACAGCGGCCGCATGCTGATCAACCTGAAGGCGCGCGACGAACGTTCCGAGACGGCCGCGCAGATCAACCGCGACCTGCAGCACCGCGTGGCGAACATCACCGGCATCTCGCTGTTCATGCAGTCGGTGCAGGATCTGACGATCGACTCGACCGTCAGCCCGACGCAGTACCAGTTCATGCTGACGAGCCCGAACTCGGACGAATTCGCGACCTGGGTGCCGAAGCTCGTCGCTCGGCTGCAGCAGGAACCGTCGCTCGCCGACGTCGCGACCGACCTGCAGAGCAACGGCCAGTCGGTCTACATCGAGATCGACCGCGCGAGCGCCGCGCGCTTCGGCATCACGCCGGCGACCGTCGACAACGCGCTGTACGACGCGTTCGGCCAGCGCATCGTGTCGACGATCTTCACGCAGTCGAACCAGTACCGCGTGATTCTCGAGTCCGAGCCGAAGGAGCAGCACTACGCGCAATCGCTGAACGACATCTACCTGCCGTCGGCCGGCGGCGGCCAGGTGCCGCTGGCGTCGATCGCGTCGTTCCACGAGCGGCCGTCGCCGCTGCTGGTCGCGCACCTGTCGCAGTTCCCGTCGACGACGATCTCGTTCAACCTCGCGCCGGGCGCGTCGCTCGGCGAAGCCGTCAAGGCGATCGAGGCCGCCGAGAAGGACATCAACCTGCCCGCGTCGTTCCAGACGCGCTTCCAGGGCGCGGCGCTCGCGTTCCAGGCATCGCTGTCGAACCAGCTGTTCCTGATCCTCGCGGCGATCGTCACGATGTACATCGTGCTCGGCGTGCTGTACGAGAGCTACATCCATCCGATCACGATCCTGTCGACGCTGCCGTCGGCCGGCGTCGGCGCGCTGCTCGCGCTGATGATCACCGGGCACGACCTCGACATCATCGGGATCATCGGCATCGTGCTGCTGATCGGCATCGTGAAGAAGAACGCGATCATGATGATCGACTTCGCGCTCGAGGCCGAACGCGTCGAAGGCAAGCCGCCGCGCGAGGCGATCTACCAGGCGTGCCTGCTGCGCTTCCGGCCGATCCTGATGACGACGCTCGCCGCGCTGCTCGGCGCGGTGCCGCTGATCGTCGGCTCCGGCGCGGGTTCCGAGCTGCGCCAGCCGCTCGGGATCGCGATCGCCGGCGGCCTGATCGTGTCGCAGGTGCTGACGCTGTTCACGACGCCCGTGATCTACCTCGGCTTCGACTCGCTCGCACGCCGCGTGCGCGGCTGGTTCGAACGCCACGGCCCCGGCGCCGGCACGCGCACGGATGCGTAAGCCATGAACCTGTCGCGCCCCTTCATCACCCGCCCCGTCGCGACGACGCTGCTCGCGCTCGGCGTCGCGCTCGCGGGCCTGTTCGCGTTCATCAAGCTGCCGGTGTCGCCGCTGCCGCAGGTCGACTTCCCGACGATCTCGGTGCAGGCGTCGCTGCCGGGCGCGAGCCCGGAAACGGTCGCGACCAGCGTGACGAGCCCGCTCGAGCGGCACCTCGGCTCGATCGCCGACGTGTCCGAAATGACGTCGACGAGCACGGTCGGCAACGCGCGGATCATCCTGCAGTTCGGCCTGAACCGCGACATCGACGGCGCCGCGCGCGACGTGCAGGCCGCGATCAACGCGGCGCGCGCCGACCTGCCCGCCGCGCTGAAGAGCAACCCGACCTACCGCAAGGTCAACCCGGCCGATTCGCCGATCATGGTCGTGTCGCTGACCTCGGAAACGGCGTCGCCCGCGAAGGTGTACGACGCCGCGTCGACGGTGCTGCAGCAGTCGCTGTCGCAGATCGACGGGATCGGCCAGGTCTCGGTCAGCGGCTCCGCGAACCCGGCCGTACGCGTCGAGCTCGAGCCGCAGGCGCTGTTCCACTACGGGATCGGCCTCGAGGACGTGCGCGCGGCGCTGGCTTCCGCGAACGCCAACGCGCCGAAGGGCGCGATCGAGTTCGGCCCGCAGCGCTACCAGCTCTATACGAACGACCAGGCGTCCCAGGCGTCGCAATACCGCGACCTCGTGGTCGCCTACCGCAACGGCTCGGCCGTGCGGCTGTCCGACCTGTCGGACGTCGTCGACGGGGTCGAGGACCTGCGCAACCTCGGCCTGGCGAACGGCAAGCGCGCGGTGCTCGTGATCCTCTACCGCTCGCCCGGCGCGAACATCATCGAGACGATCGACCGCGTGCGCGCGGCGCTGCCGCAGCTCACCGCGTCGCTGCCGGCCGACATCACGGTCACGCCGGTGCTCGACCGCTCGACCACCATCCGCGCGTCGCTGAAGGACACCGAGCACACGCTGCTGATCGCGGTCAGCCTCGTCGTGATGGTCGTGTTCCTGTTCCTGCGCAACTGGCGCGCGACGCTGATCCCGAGCGTCGCGGTGCCGATCTCGATCATCGGCACCTTCGGCGCGATGTACATGCTCGGCTTCTCGATCGACAACCTGTCGCTGATGGCGCTGATCGTCGCGACCGGCTTCGTCGTCGACGATGCGATCGTCGTGCTCGAGAACATCTCGCGGCATATCGAGAACGGCAAGTCGCGAATGCAGGCCGCGTTCGACGGCGCGCGCGAGGTCGGCTTCACGGTGCTGTCGATGAGCATCTCGCTCGTCGCGGTGTTCCTGCCGATCCTGCTGATGGGCGGCATCGTCGGGCGCCTGTTCCGCGAGTTCGCGCTGACGCTGTCGCTCGCGATCGCCGTGTCGCTCGCGGTCTCGCTGACCGTCACGCCGATGATGTGCGCGCGCCTGCTGCCCGAGTCGCACGACCCGAAAAACGAAGGCCGCTTCGGGCGCTTCCTCGAGCGCGGCTTCTCGCGCATGCAGCGCGGCTACGAGCGCTCGCTGTCGTGGGCGCTGCGCCGGCCGCTGTTGATCCTGCTGACGCTGTTCGCGACGATCGGGCTGAACGTCTACCTGTACATCGTCGTGCCGAAGGGCTTCTTCCCGCAGCAGGATACCGGGCTGATGATCGGCGGCATCCAGGCCGACCAGTCGACGTCGTTCCAGGCGATGAAGCTGAAGTTCTCCGAGATGATGCGGATCGTGCAGGCCAACCCGAACGTGAAGAGCGTCGCGGGCTTCACCGGCGGCACGCAGACCAACTCGGGCTTCATGTTCGTCACGCTGAAGGACCGCAGCGAGCGCAAGCTGTCGGCCGACCAGGTGATCCAGCAGCTGCGCCCGCCGCTGGCGGACGTCGCCGGGGCGCGCACGTTCCTGCAGGCCGCGCAGGACATCCGCGTCGGCGGCCGGCAGAGCAACGCGCAGTACCAGTTCACGCTGCTCGGCGATTCGAGCGCCGACCTGTACAAGTGGGGGCCGATCCTGACCGAGGCGCTGCAGAAGCGCCCCGAGCTGACCGACGTTAACTCCGACCAGCAGCAAGGCGGCCTCGAGGCGATGGTGACGATCGACCGCGCGACGGCCGCGCGGTTCGGCATCAAGCCCGCGCAGATCGACAACACGCTGTACGACGCGTTCGGCCAGCGCCAGGTCTCGACGATCTACAACCCGCTGAACCAGTACCACGTCGTGATGGAAGTCGCGCCGAAGTACTGGCAGAGCCCCGAGATGCTGAACCAGGTGTGGATCAGCACGTCGGGCGGCAGCGCGAACGGCTCGCAGACCACCAACGCGGCCGCCGGCACCTACGTCGCGACGTCGGCCGGCACGTCGAGCGCCGGCACGGCCGCGCAGAGCGCCGCGGCGATCGCGTCCGATTCCGCGCGCAACCAGGCGCTCAACTCGATTGCCGCGAGCGGCAAGTCGAGCGCGTCGTCGGGCGCATCGGTGTCGACGTCGAAGTCGACGATGATCCCGTTGTCGGCGATCGCGACGTTCGGGCCGAGCACGACGCCGCTGTCGGTCAACCACCAGGGGCTGTTCGTCGCGACGACGATCTCGTTCAACCTGCCGCCGGGCGTGTCGCTGTCGCAGGCGACGCAGATCATCTATCAGACGATGGCGCAGGTCGGCGTCCCGCCGACGATCGTCGGCAGCTTCCAGGGCACCGCGCAGGCGTTCCAGCAGTCGATGAACGACCAGCCGATCCTGATCCTCGCCGCGCTGCTGGCCGTCTACATCGTGCTCGGAATCCTGTACGAGAGCTACATCCACCCGATCACGATCCTGTCGACGCTGCCGTCGGCCGGCGTCGGCGCGCTGCTTGCGCTGCTGCTGTTCAAGACCGAGTTCAGCATCATCGCGCTGATCGGCGTGATCCTGCTGATCGGTATCGTGAAGAAGAACGCGATCATGATGGTCGACTTCGCGATCGACCAGACGCGCAACCACCAGAAGTCGTCGTTCGACGCGATCCACGAGGCGTGCCTGCTGCGCTTCCGTCCGATCATGATGACGACGATGGCGGCGCTCCTGGGCGCGCTGCCGCTCGCGTTCGGCAGCGGCGACGGCGCCGAGCTGCGCGCACCGCTCGGCATCGCGATCGCCGGCGGCCTGATCGTGTCGCAGGTGCTGACGCTCTATACGACGCCGGTCGTCTACCTGTACATGGACCGGTTCCGCGTGTGGGGCGAGAAGCGCCGCAACCGCCGCGGGAATACCGGCGGGCCGGCGGTGGCCGGCGAGTGACGGAGGCGGCCGGACGCGAATGGACGGGGCATGCCGCCCCGCTCCGTTCGGCAGTCCGCGCCCTCGCGAAGGCCCCATGCGAGCGCCGGCACTCAATCGCGCGATGCGTCGTCATCCATGTCGTGCGAGGTCATACAGATCCTGTGCGTTGCGCGCATAGCGGCGCGGCGCCATCCCCGACCATCGGTGGAACGCGCGCGCGAACGCCTTCTCCGACGTGTAGCCGACCCGCTCGGCAATCTCGATCAGCCGCAGCTTGCCGTGCGCGAGTTCGCCACTCGCCAGATACATCCGGTACGCGGTCAGGTGACCGATCGGCGTTTCGCCGACCAGCTCCGCAAAGCGTGCGCAAAAGCGCGAACGCGACATGCCGGCGTCGGCCGCGAGGCTCGCGAGCTGCCAGTTGCGGCGCGGATCGCGATGCATCAACGCCATCGCGCGGCCGATCTGCGGATCGGTCAGGCCTCGCAGCCAGCCCGTATGATTCGCCGACGACTGCAGGTGCGCGCGCAACAGCTGCACGAACAGCACGTCGGCCAGACGCGTCGCGGCAATGGCCCAGCCGGGCTGGCACGCCATCGATTCCTCGATGAAGCTCTGCAGCGTGCTCGCGAGCCACGGTGCGACGGCCGCGTCGTTCGCGCGGACGTGGATCAGCGGCGGCAGCACGGAGAACAGCGGGCTGCGCACGAGGTCCCGGTACACGACGATGCCCGTATAGAGCTCGCTGGTCGCGCCGCCGCCGCCCGCGACGAACTCGAGCGGCGTGTCGAAGCGCGGCCGGATGCCCTTGTCCGCCATCAGCGTGTCGAACGGCACGGGCGGCTCGTCGAGCGACGACGCCATTACGTGCTCGTCGCCGTGAGGCAGCAGCACGAAGTCGCCCGGCTCGACATGCACGGGCGCCGTGCCCGCGACCGACAGGAAGAACGGGTTGCCCGCACAGGTACGAAACGGCGCGCCCGCGACGGCCGGCTTGCGGATCGCCCACGGCGCGCTCAGCGTGAAGCGCCCGGTGACGACCGCATCGGCCCGCAGGTCGGTCAGCACGTCGCTGAGAAGATCGGTCGTCATCGTCGAAGCCTCCGGGGGTGCGCCGCCGCGTCAGAAGCGCTGCTGGATGCCCGCCATCACACCGACCTGATTCTGGCCGGTGCCGACGGTGCCGCCGGCCGCCACCGCCGACGTGCCGAGTGCGCTGTTCGTCATGTAGCTGACGGACGTATAGATCATCGTACGCTTCGACAGGCTGTAGTTCGCGCGTGCGACGAACAGGTTCGAGTCGTAGCGGCCGCGCAGCAGGTAGCGCACGGCCTGTGCGTCGAATGATAGCGCCGGCGTCGCGTAGACCGTGCCGCCCGCGAAGAAGATGTCCGACTGGCTGTGCGCGGCGGCCGCCGTGTTGCGGCGGATCCAACCCGCGCCGAGCTTCGCGATGCCGAATTTCACGTACGCGTCGACGATCGTGCGCGTGTCCGTATAGCCGGGGCTCGACAGCGGTGCCGACGCGCCGGTGCCGCCGTGCATCACGTCATACGAAGCGGCCGCGCCGAATTGCGGCGCGTCGTACGCGACCATCATCGTGTACTGCCGGCATGCAACGGGGTCGCCCGGCACGTTGCCCGCGCAGTTCGTGGCCGACGGGCCGGCCGGCCCCGCGCCGTCGCGGCCGGTACTGTAGGTGCCGCCGAGCGTCAGGCCGCCGAAGTGGCCGAGATAGCCGATCGCGTTGTCGCTGCGTGCGTTCGGCAGGTAGCTGTCGAAGCTCGCCATCGAGTGGATCGACGGGCCGATCACGTCGGCATTGAGCAGTACCAGCATCGACATGTTCATCTGCCGGCCGAGCGTGAGCGCGCCGTACGGCGACTCGATGCCGACGTTCGCCTGCCGGCCGAAGATCCGGCCGCCGTAGTTCAGCGCACCGGAATTCAACGCGAAGCCGTTTTCGAGCACGAAGAACGTGCGGTAGCCGCCGCCGAGATCCTCGACGCCGCGCAACCCGAAGCGCGACGGCACTTCACCGGTCAGCGACGGCATGCCGGCGACCGCGCCGCCACCCGCCGCGTTGTTGTAGTACTGCACGCCGGTATCGACGATGCCGTACAGCGTCACGCTGCCCTGCGCGAACGCGCCCGGCGATGCAGCGGCGGCCGCCGCCAACGAGACGGCCGTCGCGGCCGAGCGAAAGGTTTTCATTGAAGTCTCCAGACCTGTTGTGTAGTTATGCTTGATATGGGCGGCGACGCGCGCGGCGGCACCGGCCCGTGGGGGATACGCGGTCGTTCAGGTCGCGAGCGGCGTATCGAACGGCATCGCGCGCGGCCGCTCGCCGGTCGCGCGCCAGATCGCATCGGCGACGGCCGGTGCGACGGGCGGCAACGCGACTTCGCCGCAGCCTTGCGGATCGCGATCGCTGTCGACGATCACCACCTCGATCCTCGGCATCCCGGCCAGGCCGAGCAGCGGATAGTCGGCGAAATTGCGCTGCACGACCGCGCCGTGCTCGAACGTGATCTCGCTCCTGAACGTGTTGGTCAGCGCGAAGCCGACGCCGCCTTCGACCATCTCGCGAATCAGCAGCGGATTGATCGCACGCCCGCAATCGATGCCGCACACGATCCGTTCGAGCTTCACGTTGCCGCCCGTCACGCGCACCTCGGCGATCGTCGCGACGTACGTGCTGAACGCACCGCCGCGCCCCGTGTACAGCGAATATGCGACGCCGCGCGACAGGCCGGCCGGCGCGCGGTCGAACCAGTTCGCGCGCGCGGCCGTCGCGTCGAGCACGCGTAGCGCGAGCGGGTCGCGCTTCAGCAGCGCGCGCCGATAGCGCACGGGGTCGGCCCGCACCGTGTGCGCGAGCTCGTTCACGAAGCTCTCGAGGAAAAACACCGTCGACGTGCTGCCGACGCTGCGCATGAAGCTGACCGGGATCGGCTGCATCACCGTGACCGAGTCGACCAGCAGGTTCGGCACGTCGTAGCAAAGGTCGTACAGGCCGTCGAGCATCGTCTCGTCCCAGCCGCCCGCCTTCTCGTAGCGGTCGCGCTTGATCGCCGCATACAGCGAGTGACCGGCAACGCGCGCATGCAGCGCGACCGGCAGCCCGTCGCTGCCGAGCACCGCGCGGAACCGCGCGGACGCGCACGGTCGATAGAAGCCGTGACGGATGTCGTCCTCGCGCGAGCGGATCACCTTCACGGGTCGCCCGACCGCCTTCGACGCAACGGCCGCGTGCACGACGAAATCGGGCACGTACTTGCGGCCGAAGCTGCCGCCGAGAAACGTCGTGTTGACGATGACCTTCCCGGCCGGCACGCCGAACAGCGCCGACAGCGTCCAGCGCACCTTGTCCTGCCCCTGGATCGGCCCCCACACCTCGATCTCGTCCGCCCGCACGTGCACGGTCGCGTTGACGGGCTCCATCGTCGCGTGAACGATGTACGGCGTGTGGTAGTCGGCCTCGACGATCCGGCCGGCTTCGGCGAGATGGCGCATCGGCTCGCCGATCTGCGTGGCGACGACCGCGTGTTCCGCCTGCAGCGCACCCTTGCGCTGTGCGAGGATCGTTGCACTGTCGAACGCCGGTGTCGAACCCGCCTCCCAGACGATGTCCGCCGCGTCGCACGCCTTCTTTGCCTGCCAATAGGTGTGCGCGACCACGATCACCGCGTCCTTCGCGAGCACGACGTCCGCGACGCCCGGCATCGCGCGCAATGCGTCGCGGTTCTTCACGGCGGTCGGTCGGCCGTTCAGCGTCGGTGCCATCGTCAGCGCGCCGACCAGCATGTCGGGCACCTGCACGTCGATCCCGTAGATCGCGCTGCCGTCGACCTTCGCGGGCACGTCGAGCTTGTGCAGCGGGCGCCCGATCAGCGTGTGCGCGGACGCCGGCTTCAGCCGCGGTTGCGCGTCGTGCGGCAGCTTCGCGGCGGCGTCGACGAGTTCCCCATACGACAGCGACCGGCCGCTCGGCGCATGGATCACGCGGCCGTCGCGCGTCACGCACTGCGTGTCGCGCACGCCGAGCCGCGCGGCGCCGGCACGCAGGAACGCCGAGCGCGCCTGCGCGCCGGCGATGCGCAGCCGCGTGTAGAACATCGTCGCCGACATCGACGCGCCGACGAACTGCTGCGGCGCCTCGTTCGCGGCGTCGATCCGGTACGCGTCGCGCCCCGTGACGAACTCGACCGTCACGCTGCGCCAGTCGGCATCCATCTCGTCGGCGAGCACCTGCGGCAGCCCCGTGTAGACGCCCTGCCCGACTTCCGCCTGCGACAGGCCGATGATCGTGCTGCCGTCGGCGTCGACGCGCACCCAGTCGTTGATCTCGCGAAAGCGCGCGCCGTCGCCGGCCGCCTGCACGACGTCGCCGATCGCAAGCGGCAGCAGCAGGCTTCCCGCGAGCGCGACGCCGCCTTTCAGGAACACACGCCGCGGCACATTCGACACGTCCGGTGCCTGCCCCGCATCAGCCGGCCGCGACATGGATCGCCTCGCGAATGCGTTGGTAGGTCGCGCAGCGGCACAGGTTCGTGACGGCCTCGTCGATCTGCGCGTCGGTCGGCTTGCGGTGCTGCGCGAGCAGCGCGGCAGTGGCCATGACCATTCCCGACTGGCAGTAGCCGCACTGCGGCACGTCCTTCTCGATCCACGCACGCTGCACCGGGTGCGAGCGATCGTGCGACAGCCCCTCGATCGTCGTGACCGACCGGCCCGCGACACTCGCGGCCGGCAGCACGCACGAGCGCGCGGCCTCGCCGTCGAGATGCACGGTGCACGCGCCGCATCCGCCGATGCCGCAGCCGTATTTGGTACCGGTGAGCCGGGCCGAGTCGCGAATGACCCACAGCAGCGGCGTATCGGGATCACCGTCGAAATCGAACGGCTGGCCGTTCAGCGTGAAGCGCATCGTCTGTCTCCCTGTCGTGCATCGCCGGTTCGTCATCCGGCGGATGACGGCGATGGTTGACAGAGATTCTTGGCGGCGCAAAAAGCCGCGCCAATGACCTTTGCTCCCGAAAAAGTAGCCGATCGTCCAGATCGTTTCAGCCGACGAATCGCGCTCGGTTGCCGAAGTTGACGCCGCGTTTGCCTCGGATCCGGCTTGCACGCCGGCGACGATCAACTATCGTGTGTCCATGACCACCCTCGCGCCCCTTCGCCGGGAGCCCGCCATGAACGTCCAGTTGAACCATACGATCGTCTGGTGCCGCGACAAGCGCGCGTCGAGCCGCTTCCTCACCGAACTCCTGGAACTGCCGCCGCCGACGCCGTTCGGCGCGATGCTGGTCGTCGCGCTCGACAACGGCGTGTCGCTCGATTTCTATGAGCAGGCGGGAGAAATCCGGTCGCAGCATTACGCGTTCCTGCTCGACGAGACCGGCTTCGATCGCGTGCTGGCGCGCATCCGCGAGCGCGGGCTCGCGCACTGGGCCGATCCGGCGAAGCGGCAGCCCGGCGACATCTACCGCCACAACGGCGGCCGCGGCGTGTACTTCGACGATCCGGACGGTCACTTCCTCGAAGTGATGACACGGCCGTATGCGCTGAACGGCTAGTGCGGCAGGCCGGCGTTGCGCCGGCCCGTGTGGTGCGGCGCGGATGCCGCCCGGCTTCGGACGGCACCCGGCACGGCTGCCGTTACTCGGCAGCGGCTGCCGTCTTGCGCGGCCGACGCGCGCGCGGTGCGGCCTTGCGGGCCGGCTTCTTCCTGGCAGCGGCCGGCGCTTCGGCAGCGGCTTCGACATGAGCTTCGACCGGCGCCGCATCATGCGACGGCTGCGCGGCGGCAAGCTCGCCGCCGGCATCGCCGGCTGCCGGCTCCGCGTGCGTCACGGCCACGTGCGGCGCGCCGCCCTGCTCCGCGTCGCGATGCGCGCCGTCGTCAGGCTTGCCGTGCGCATGCTTGTCGCCGCCATGCTTCGCCGCGCCGGCGCTCTTCGCGGCGGCGCCCTTTTTCGTGCCGGTCTTCTTCGCCGCGCTCTTGCGTGCCCGCTTGCGGCCTTCCTGCGCTTCGCCGTGGGCCTCGCTCGCTTCGATCGCTTCGATCGTTTCTGCAGGTGCAACCGGCACGGCGTCGGCGACGTCGTCCAGCTCCGCCGCTTCCGCCTCGACCTGCACACTTTCGTGCACGACCGCTTCCGCCCGCTGGCCGCGACGTTGCGCATGGCGCCCGGCCCGCGCCGGCTCTGCCGCACGCGTGCCGTGGTGCGCGCCGCCGTCACCGGCCGTCGCGACATGCTCGACGGCCGCCGGCTGGCGGGCCCGCGACACGAACGCGCCCGACTTGTCGTCACGGCCCACTTCGAGCAGGCCGCGCGCCTGCGCTTCGTCGAGCAGGTTGCCGAACGCGCGGAACCCGTAGTACGACTCGTTGAAATCCGGCTTGCGGCGCTTGATCGCGCTCTTGAGCACCGACGCCCAGATCTTGCCGACGTCGTCGCGCTCCGACGCGAGCGCATCGAACGTCTCGACCGCCAGGGCGATCGCCTCGGCCTTGCGTGCGTCCATGTCGTGCTTGCGCGACGACGGCTCGTCGGGCCGCTTCGCGCCGCCGTTGC
The DNA here is from genome assembly GCF_905339605.1 of Burkholderia sp. BCC1972. NCBI lineage: Bacteria > Pseudomonadati > Pseudomonadota > Betaproteobacteria > Burkholderiales > Burkholderiaceae > Burkholderia > Burkholderia sp. BCC1972. Next base: position 34,834 of record NZ_CAJPGH010000024.1, read on the forward strand.
CCGCACGCTGCTGCTGTTCGCGCTTCGCGAGCGCGCGCTGCTGCTCGCGCACCAGGTCGTCGTAGAAGATGAATTCGTCGCAGTTCGCGACCAGCAGGTCCGACGTCGATTTCTTCACGCCGACGCCGATCACCTTCTTCGCGTTCTCGCGCAGCTTCGACACGAGCGGCGAAAAGTCGGAGTCGCCGCTGATGATCACGAACGTGTCGACGTGCGACTTCGTGTAGCAGAGGTCGAGCGCGTCGACGACGAGCCGGATGTCGGCCGAATTCTTGCCCGACTGGCGCACGTGCGGAATCTCGATCAGCTCGAAGCTCGCCTCGTGCATCGACGCCTTGAAGCCCTTGTAGCGATCCCAGTCGCAATAAGCCTTCTTCACGACGATGCTGCCCTTCAGCAGCAGGCGCTCCAGCACGGGCTTGATGTCGAATTTCTCGTACTTCGCGTCGCGCACGCCGAGCGCGACGTTCTCGAAGTCGCAGAACACGGCCATGCTGACGTTGTCCAGGGGTAATGCCATGTGTACTCCAACCGGTGGGCCGACGCGTTGTATGACGGTGCGGCAAAAAAAGCATCGCGCACATGATAGCCGGTCGGCGCGTCATTCCCGCATCCGTGTGAACGAATGAACGCCCGCCGCCCGAATGCCCGATGCCGGTATGCCCGATGCCGGTATGCCCCTTAATACACACCCGCCGTCGGGGCAAATCGACATTACACTTGAGTTATCGGTCGTCCGTCCCTATCTGGACGGAAGACGCATCGAGCAAGGAGCGGTTTCATGACGACGAAGGTACTGCTGATTGGCGCGACCGGCCGAACGGGCCAGGCCTGCGCGGATCTGCTGCTCAAGCAGCCGGAGTTCGAGGTCACGGCGCTCGTGCGCCGGCACGGCTATGCGCTGGCGGGCGCACGGGTCGTCGAGGCCGATCTGACGAACGATTTCTCGCACGCATTCCAGGGCATCACGCACGTGATCTACGCGGCCGGCTCGGCCGAATCGGACGGCGCGACCGAAGAGGAACAGGTCGACCGCGACGCGGTGGCCCGCGCGGCCGAATACACGCTGGCCTACAACGCGCAGAAGCTCGTGGTGATCAGCTCGCTGTCGGCCTACCGGCCCGAGCTGGCGCCGGACGCGCTGCGCCATTATTCGCAGATGAAGCGCGAAGGCGACGACCGCGTGGCCGCGTCGGGCGTCGACTACGTGATCCTGCGCCCGGGCCCGCTCACCGACGATCCGGGCGTCGGCAAGATCGCGCTGACCGACGCATGGCTCGATCCCGCGCCGCCCGTATCGCGCCAGGACGTTGCATGGGCCGCGATCGAGGCGATCAAGCTCGGTATCTCGCGCAAGATCGTCGGCTTCGTCGGCGGCAGCGTGCCGATCGAGCAGGCATTGCGCGCGTAGCAGCCGGCCGGGCGCCGCCGCCCGGCTGCGCGTGTTCCCGTGTCGCCGGCCCGCACGGCGGGCCGCGTCGACCTCCAGGGTGCGCTTACTGCTTCGGATGCGCGTCGGCCCACGCCTTCACGGCGGCGAGCGTGTTCTCGACGTGCTTGTCGGGCGACAGGCTCGTATATTCGTAGAGCACCTTCCCTTCCGGCGAGATCACGTACGACACGCGATTCGCGCGATCGAGCGCCGGCAGCTTCGCGTCGTATTCACGGATGATCTTCGCGTCCGGATCGGCCGCGACCGGGAACTTGCTCCGGCACTCGCTCACCGAGAACTTCGTCAGCGTGTCGATATTGTCGGCCGATACGCCGATCACCGTCGCGCCGTAAGCCTTGTAACGGTCGACCGCATCCGCGAACGCATGCGCCTCGATCGTGCAGCCCTTCGTGAACGCGGCCGGGTAGAAATACAGCACGACCGGCCCCTGCTTCAGCGCGTCCGCGAGCGAGTACGTGTAAGTCTTGCCGCCCAGCGACGCCTGCGTCGTGAAATCCGGCGCCGCGGCGCCCGGCTTCAGTTCCGCCTGCGCCAACAGCGCATGGCCGGCCACCAGCGCCGCCACGGCGCCCAGCAACAGTTTTCGCTTCATCTGCGTCCTCATTTCTTATAAAGTCAGCCTCAATGTAGGCCACGCCGGCGTTCGCCTGTCGAACACCCGGTATGCGATCCGGACCAGCGGCAGCGCCATCCGCGGCCGGCCCGTTAAAGATTCCGCACAGTCTGCCGTTAATCCTTGCGGACAACCGGTTCCAGCCCTTCACGTCAGCGAGAAACATGGAAGCCAACAGGAAACAGACGTCACGCAAGGGCTCCTGGCGCAGTGCCTTGCATACGCTGCGCCGCTTCGCCTGGTCGGGCGGCGCGCTGATGCCCGCGCGCGCCGGCGCGCCGCGCCGCGACGACTCCGTGCGCAACTGGCTGGAACAGACGGTCGGCACGGTGGACTTCCTCGCCCATGTCGATCGCGAACTGCGCTTTCTGTACGTGTCCGACGCGAGCCTGCGCTTCATCGGCTACCACCGCGACTACCTGCATACGCTGACGCTGCGCGACCTGATCGCCGAACAGGATACCTCGGTGCTCGAAGGCCTGCTCGCGCGCGCCGCGCGTTCGGGCCAGGTCGAGAAGGCGACGATGTGCATCGTCAAGTCGCTCACCTACCCGCTGGACGTCGAGGTCCGCGCGTTCAAGAGCCGCCACCACGGTGTCGACGGCTTCGCGATCGCGGCCTTCGACGTGTCGGCGTGGCGCGCGCTCGAGGCGAAGCTGACGTACGAAATGCACCATGACCCGATGACGGGGCTCGACAACCTGTCCGCGCTCGTGCCGGCACTGATGCGCGCGCAGCAGACCGCCGACGAGGGCGGCACCTGCGCGGCGCTGCTGCTGCTCGACCTCGACGACTACCAGCGGATCAACCGCGCGCTCGGCTACGATGCCGGCGACATGCTGCTGCGCGATACCGCCCAGCGGCTGAAGGCGCTCGTCACGCCGAACGAGCAGCTCGCGCGCGTCGCGAGCGACAAGTTCGCGGTCGTGCTCGGCGCATCCGACCGCGCGCAGGCGAGCCATGCGGCCGACGCGCTCGCACGCCGGCTGCAGGCCGCGGTGCGCGAGCCCTACGTGTACCAGGGGCAGACCGTGCACTTGTCCGCGAGCATCGGCATCGCGCTGTATCCGGACGAACGGGCCGCGCCGCATCGCGCGCAGCATCACAGCCCGCTGCTGCGCCGCGCCGACCACGCGCTCGCGCAGGCGAAGGCATCGGGCGGCAACGCGCTCGCGTTCCATGCGCCGGTCGACGACCCGGCCGACGCCGAACGGCTGAAGCTCGAGGCCGACCTGTACGACGGCGTGCGCAACGGCGAGTTCTCGCTCCATTTCCAGCCGATCACGCGCAGCCAGTCGGGCGCGGTGGTCGGTGTCGAGGCGCTGATTCGCTGGCGCCATCCGGTGCACGGACTCGTGCCGCCGGCGACCTTCATTCCGCTCGCCGAATCGATCGGCCTGATCAACTACCTCGGCAACTGGGTGCTCAAGGCCGCGTGCATGCAGCTCGTCGCGTGGGACAGCCAGGGGCTCGCGCTGCAGTACGTGGCCGTCAACGTGTCGCCGCAGCAGTTCCGCGACCCGCGCTTCACGCAGTGCGTGCGCGAGGCGATCGCGCTGACGGGCATCGACCCGCGCCGCATCGTGCTCGAAATCACCGAAAGCCTGCTGATGCACGATCCCGCGCATGCGAAAGTGCTGCTCGAGGAGCTGACCGATCTCGGCATCCGCTTCGCGATCGACGATTTCGGCACTGGCTATTCGAGCCTCGCCTACCTGCAGCGCTTCCCGCTCGCGAAGCTGAAGATCGACCGCAGTTTCGTCGAGAACCTGCTGACGTCGCGCAACGACCGCGCGATCGTGTCGGCGGTGGTCGGCCTCGCGCAGACGCTCGATCTCGAACTCGTCGCCGAAGGCGTCGAGACCGAGGCGCAGCGCGCACTGCTGACGGAGATGGGCTGCAATCACATCCAGGGCTGGCTCGTCTGCCAGGCGCTGCCGTCCGAGGAGCTCGCGCGGCGCTTCGCGGCGCAGCAGCTGCACCTGCACGCCGCCGCCTGACGCGCGCGGCGAACCGGACAGATCCGTATGTCAATCACCGAACACATGCCCCGCACGGCCTTGCTGGACAAGCTGTGGGCCCGGATGAACGAACGGGGCGATTTCCCGCTGCTGTCGGAATCGCTGCGCGCGACGATGGCCGCGATGAAGAACGACGACCTCGACTTCACCGCGCTCGTGCGCGTCGTGCTGTCGGACTTCGCGCTCACGCAGAAGGTGCTGCGGCTCGCGAACTCCGCGATGTACATGGCGTTCGGCGGCAACATCACGACCGTGACCCGCGCACTGATGGTGCTCGGCATGGACGCCGTCGGCCATCTGGTCGTCGGGCTGAAGCTCGTCGACCATTTCCATCACAGCACGCCGCGGCGCATCGACGCGAAGCTCGAACTGAACCGTGCGCTGCTGTCCGGCTGCGTCGCGCGCAAGCTCACCGAGCGCGCCGACCTGCGCGCGGGCGAGGAAGCCGTCGTCTGCACGCTGATGCGCCAGGTCGGCAAGCTGCTCGTCGTCTGCTATCTCGACAGCGAATGGGACAAGATCCGCCGCCATGCGGCCGAGCTGCACGGCGACGAATCGGCCGCCTGCATCGAGGTGCTCGGCGTCGGCTTCGACGAGATCGGGCTCGAGGCAGCAACGCGCTGGCGGCTGCCCGACATGATCCGGGACGGCATCGCCGACGATCACCAGCACGTGAACCGCGTCGATGCATTCGGCCGCGAACTCGCCGCCGACGAGGACATGATCGAACGCGTGAACTGGCTGCGTGCGGTGAGCCGCTGTTCGACCGACGTCGCGAGTGCGCTCGCGATGCCCGACGGCCCGCAGCGCGACGCGCACATCACGGCGCTCGCGCAGCACTATGCGCTGGCGCTCGATACGGAACCCGACGCGCTCGTCGAGATCGCCGAGCGGCTCGCGCACGAGGAAGCGAGCGACACCGTGATGCGCGAGATCGACGAGCTGCGCGCGAACGCCGATGCGATCGCGCGCGCGCAGGCCGAACCCGAGGCGTGCCTCGAAGCCGGCCTCGCCGACCTGCGCGCGCTGCCGTCCGAGCACGTGCTGACGCCGGTGCTCGCACTGGCGTCGGAAAGCCTGCTCGCGAGCCTCGCGTTCACGCGCACCGTCACGTTCGTCCGGCACGACGACGGCACGTTCGCCGCACGCCTGGGCTTCGGTCCCGGCGTCGACGACGCGCTCTACCGGCTGCGCTTCGACGAGCGCTTCGAGCCGGACGTGTTTCATCTCGCGATCACCAATTCGGTCGGCATCTTCATCGAGCAGGCGCAGGAACCGAAGATGCTCAAGCGCCTGCCCGCGTGGTATCTCGACGTGTTCGACGACACGCGCGCATTCGTGCTGCTGCCGGTGCGCGTCGATGCGACGACGGTCGCGCTGCTGTACGGCGACTGGGCCGGCGCGCAGCCGGCCCGCAAGATCTCGCAGCAGGAAATGAGCATCCTCAACGAGCTCGCGCGCGAACTGGGGCGATTCTTTCCCGCGCAGCACGGTTGACGGCCGGCCCGGTTCGGCCGCTTCCGCCGTTTCCCCGTTTCCCCGTTTCCGCGCCACAAAAGCAAACCGGCCGCATCAGCGGCCGGTTTTTTACATCGTGCGTTCGAACGAGACGCTTACTTCAGCGTGACGGGCACGCTGAAGTACTTCTTCGCGAGGTTGTCGATCGTGCCGTCGGCCTTCAGGTCCTTCAGCGCCTGATCGAGCGCGGTCTTCAGCGCCGCGTCGTTCTTGCGCAGGCCGAAGCCGACGCCCGAGCCGAGGATCTCGGTGTCGCTGACGGTGCCGCCCGCGAACGCGAAGCCCTGGCCTTGCGGCTTCGTCAGGAAGCCCTTCGAGCCGGCTTCCGAATCCTGGAACGTCGCGTCGAGACGGCCCGACTTCAGGTCGGCATATGCCAGGTCCTGCGTCTGGTACGGCACGACTTCAACGCCGGCCGGCGCCCACTTCTTCTTCGCGTACGCTTCCTGGATCGTGCCCTGCAGCACGCCGACGCGCTTGCCCTTGAGCGACTGCGGGGTCGGCAGCAGGCCGCTGCCCTGCTTCGCGATCAGCTGGTTCGGAATCGTGTAGATCGGGTCGGTGAACGCGATCGCGTGCTTGCGCTGGTCGGTGATCGTCATGTCCGAGTTGATCGCGTCGAACTTGCGCGCCTGCAGCGCGGGGATCAGGCCGTCGAAGTCGTTCTCGACCCACACGCACTTCGTCTTCAGCTTCGCGCACACCGCGTTGCCGATATCGATGTCGAAGCCGGTCAGCTTGCCGTCGGGCGTCTTGTATTCGAACGGTGCGTACGAGGCCTCGACGCCGAACCGGATCTCCTTCAGATCCGCGGCAAACGCGCTGCCTGCCGCCACGGCCGATGCCGCCACCACCGCATGCGCGGCCACTTTACGCCAATCCAACTTCATCAGGTGCTCTCCTCGATACTCGAATGTTCCGGAACTACGGGCGCATGCATCATTGCAGGGTCAGATGACCGCGACAACGTCGCTGCCGCGCCGTGATGCGGCGCAACAGCCGCAAGGCCGCGATTGTACCAATCCATGCGGCCCGATATGGCAAAGCGGCCGCCGACGCGCGATGCTGCGGCGCGCATGCGACAGCGGCCGGGCCGGCCGTCGAACTTGCAAGACGATGTCGCAAATACGCAAGGCGGGCCGCACTTCGATGCGGCCGGGCCGATCGATCAGACGAGTGCTGCGATCGTCTCGCGCGTCGTGTCGATCACGAGCAGGCCCGCGCGCAGCCCCGGCTTCACGGTCGGGTTCGGGAACACGATCCGTTCCTCGTCGTGCGTGACCGTGTAGCGGTAGTCGCCGTCCTGCGCGAGCACCGTGCCGCGTGCGAAGGGGGTGAAGTTCGCGACGTCGGCCGCGACGAACAGCTCGAGCGCGTCGCTCTGCTTCGTGATCTGGTCGATCACCGTGAAAACGCGCGGCAGCGGCGGATGGCCGCCTCGCGCCTCGGCGTCGGTCGACGGATGGCCGCCCCACGCCCCCGACACGAGCTTGCGCACCGCGCGGTCGGCCGGCGCGAAGCGCGCCAGGTCGTTCTGGCCGAACGGCCGCACCTTGCCGAGTTCGAGCGTGCACGCGAGCGCGCCGCAGTGCTCGGCCGTGAAATGCGAATACGTGTTGCCCTTCGCGGTATGCAGCAGCACGGCCGCGATGCGCGCCTCGCCGAGCCATTCCACCATCGTGCGCGTCGGCGGCGTACCGGTGTGCGGCAGCAGCGCGAACTGCTCGAACACCGATGCGCGGATCGCCGTGTGCATGTCGATATGCCAGCGTGCGCTGCCCGCCGGCGCGGCCGCGAAGAACGCGGCAGCGGCCGCTTCGAGCTGCGCGGCGCGCGGCGCTTCGCGGCTCGCGGGCACCTGCGTGTGACGACCGCTGAACAGGCGGTTCAGGTCGTCGTCGAGATAGCGCTCGCCCGCGCGCATCGCCGGCACGTTGCCGAGCACGACGAGCAGCCGGCACGCGAGCGGCAGCGCGCCCGACGCGAGATCGCGCACGAGCATCGACAGCAGCTCGATCGGCGCCGTCTCGTCGCCGTGCACGCCGGCCGACACGAGCACGCTCGCGCGCGCCGCATCGCTGGCCGCGGCCGGTTCGAGCACGAGCAGCCCGTCGCCGGGCCATTGCCAGCGCACCGCGCCGCCCGCACAGGTGCCCTCCCGCTCGACCGGCGTGCTGCCGGCCAGCGTGAACGCGAGAAAGTCGTCGAGCAGCGCGGCGGCCGGCATCCGTGCCTCAGCGCTGGAAGTCATACAGCGAACCGACGCGCAGGATCTGCGTGAGTTCGTCGAGCGCCGTGCGCGATTCGTCGAGCAGCGCCGGGTCGGCGAGGTCTTCCGGTGCGAGGCGATCGCGGTAGTGCTTGTCGATCCACGCGTCGAGCGACGCGAACAGCGTGTCGTTGATCCACACGTTCGACGTGACGGCCGCGCGCTCCGCTTCGTTCAGCACGACGCGCAGGCGCAGGCACGCGGGGCCGCCGCCGTTCTTCATGCTTTCGCGCAAGTCGAACACGAGCACGTCGTGAATCGGGCCGTTGCCGGCCGCGAGCTGGTCGAGATAGGCGGCGACGTTCGCGTTCTCGCGGCACTCCTGCGGCACGACGAGCACTTGCGAGCCGTCCGCGCGCGACAGCAGCTGGCTGTTGAACAGGTACGACGTCACCGCGTCGTTCACGCTCACGGCCGCGTCGGGCACCTCGATCACGTTCAGGCGCGCACCGCGTGCGTCGAGCGCGGCGGTCAGCGTGTCGTAGATCGCCTGCTTGTTGACGAATGCACGCTCGTGCGTGAACAGCGTGTCGCGGTTGCCGACCGAGATCACGTCGTTGTGGAACACGCCCGCGTCGATCACGTCCGGGTCCTGCTGCGCGTAGACCGTCGCTTCTTCGGCAAGGCCGTGGCGATGCGCGACCGCGCGGCTCGCCTCGAAGGTCTGGCGTGCCGGGAAGCGCTTCGGCTCGGGCCCGCGGCGGTATTCCGCGCGGCCGTACACGAAGAACTCGATGCCCGGCTTGCCGTATTCGGCGCAAAAGCGCGTATGGTTTGCCGCGCCTTCGTCGCCGAGCGCCGGCGTGCCCGTCAGCGCCTCATGCACCGCGAAGTGCGCGGGATCGGCGAACAGCGTCGACAGCGTGCGGCGCGTGGCTTCGTGCTCGATCGCGCGATGCAGCTTGCTGCACAGGTTCGCCGGCGTGAAGTGCACGCGGCCGTCGCTCGTGTCGGCCGACGGGCTGACGGTGGCCGCGTTCGCGGTCCACATCGCCGACGCCGAGCTCGCCGCGGCGAGCAGTTCGGGCGCCTGCTTCGCGGCCTTCGCGATCACGTCCGCGTCCTTGCCCGAGAAGCCGAGCTCGCGCAACAGGCGCAGCGACGGCCGCTCCTGCGGCGGCAGCACACCCTGGGCGAAGCCGAGATCCGCGAGCTGCTTCATCTTGCGCAGCCCCTGTTTCGCGGCGGCCTTCGGGTTCGCGGCCGACTTCTCGTTGTTGAGCGACGCCACGTTGCCGAACGACAGTCCGGCGTAGTTGTGGGTCGGGCCGACGAGTCCGTCGAAATTGGCTTCTTGTGCGTTCATCGTCGCTCCCTCGATCAGAAATGCAGGCCCGGCGACAGGCTCGCGGGCAAGGTCAGTTGCGTGCTTTCCACCGACGCCATCGGATACGCGCAATAGTCGGCCGCGTAGTACGCGCTCGGGCGATGGTTGCCCGAGCGGCCCGTGCCGCCGAACGGCGCGGCAGACGACGCACCGTTGGTCGGCCGGTTCCAGTTGACGATCCCGGCGCGGATCGTGCGGCGGAAGTGTTCCCATGCCTTCTCGTCGTCGGCCAGCAGGCCGGCGGACAGGCCGAATGCCGTGTCGTTCGCGCGCTCGATCGCTTCGTCGAACGTCGCGTAGCGGACGATCTGCGCGAGCGGGCCGAAATGCTCTTCGTCAGGCAGGTTCGCAACACCCGTCACGTCGACGATCGCCGCATTCACGAAGCCGAGGCGCGGATCGCGCTGCGACATCGCGATGATCGGCTTCGCGCCCTGCTCGATCAGGCGCGACTGCGCGTCGACCAGCTTCGCGGCCGCGCGCGCCGAGATCACCGCGCCCATGAACGGCTGCGGATCGGCATCGAACACGTCGGCCGTGATCTTCGACGTGACGTCGGCGAAGCGTGCGAGGAAGCGGTCGCCGAACGCGCCCTGCGGCACGAAGATGCGGCGCGCGCACGTGCAGCGCTGGCCGGCCGACAGGAACGCCGACTGGATCGTGTGATGCACGGCCGCGTCGATGTCCCCGACTTCGCCGATCACGAGCGGGTTGTTGCCGCCCATCTCGAGCGCGAGCACGATTTCCGGACGGCCGCCGAACTGCTTGTGCAGCAGCGTGCCCGTATCGGAGCTGCCGGTGAAGAACAGCCCGTCGATCTGCCGATGGTTCGCGAGCGCGATGCCCGTGTCCTTCTCGCCCTGCACGAGGTTCAGCACGCCGGCCGGCAGCCCGGCTTCCTGCCACACCTCGACGGTCGCGCGCGCGACGCCCGGTGCGAGCTCCGACGGCTTGAACACGACCGCGTTGCCGGCGATCAGCGCGGGCACGATATGGCCGTTCGGCAAGTGGCCGGGGAAGTTGTACGGGCCGAACACCGCGACGACGCCGTGCGGGCGGTGGCGCAGCACCGCGACGCCGTCGGCCATGTCCTGGCGCTTCTCGCCGGTGCGTTCCTGGTATGCCTGGATCGAGATGCCGACCTTCGCGGCCATCGACGCGACTTCGGTGCGCGCTTCCCACAGCGGCTTGCCCGTCTCGCGGCCGATCGCGGTCGCGATCGCTTCCTTGCGTTCGTTGAGCAACGCGGCGACGCGCTTGACGATCGCGCAGCGCGATTCGAAGTCGAGCGCCGACCAGCCGGCGAATGCGCGGCGCGCGCTCGCGACCGCGCGGTCGACGTCGGCCGCCGACGCGCTTTCGCCCTGCCATGCGATCTCGTCGGTGCCCGGGTTGCGCGAAGCGAAGACGGGGCCCGAGCCTGCGACCCAGGCGCCGTCGATGAAGAGTTCCGTCATGATTCGTTTATCCCTGTTTGACTTTGAGCGGCAGCACGCGGACCGGATCGCCGGCCTTCACGTCGAGCGCGACGGCGTCGTCGGCCGACAGCACGAACGAGCCGTTCGCGACCACGCCCGGCGCGACGCCGACGCGAAAATCGCCGAGCGACGTGTTCGACACGAGCGACCTCGGGGCGTCGTCCCGTGCATCGGGCACGCCGATCGCGACCGGCACGACGACGCTCTCGCGCACCGTGCGCAGGTCGTTGACGTGGCATTCGAGCACGGGGCCCGCGTCGAAGATGTCGACGTGATTCTGGTAGCGCAGCCCTTCCGCTTCGAGCATCTTGCGGGCCGGCAGCGTGTCGCGGTGCGTGAGGCCGACCGCGTCCTGCGCGTCCTGCGGCAGCAGGTCGACGTACACCGGGTAGCGCGGCATCAGCTCCGCGAGGAACGACTTGCGGCCGTGCGAGCTGAGGTAATCGGCTGCGTTGAAATCGATCTGGTAGAAGTGCGAACCGACTGCGCGCCAGAACGGCGACGTGCCGTCCTCGTCGAAGTGGCCGCGCAGTTCCGCGCAGATGCGTTCCGGGAAGCGTTCGCGGAACTGCGCGATGAACATGAAGCGCGAGCGCGACAGCAGGCCGCCGACGCCGCCCGTGCGATAGCGCGGGCTCAGGAACAGCGAGCACACTTCCGCGTAGCCCGTCAGGTCGTGCGAGATGTTCAGCGCGGACATCCGCGTCCACACGCCGAGTTCCTGGCTCGCGTGCACGACCGTGCTCACGCGATAGTTGTAGAACGGCTGTTCGAGGCCGACCTGCGTTTCGATCCCGCACACGCCCGCGATGTCACGCGTCTTCGAATCTTCCATCACGAAGAAGTAGCCGGCTTCGCCCGGCGCGGCCTGCCCGTCGAGCGTGCGGCGCGAGCGTTCGATGCGCGCGGCGAGCGCGTCGCGGTCGGGCTTGAACGTGGTCAGGCCCGGCCCGGTTTCCTTCGCGAGCGACACGAGCGCGTCGACGTCGCCCGTTTGTACGACCCGAACGACGATCATGCTGCGTCTCCCTTCAAATCTTCATCGTCGCGGCGGTGCAGCGGCACGCAGCGCACGACATCGCCATCCTTCACATCGAGTGCTGCGCGCACGTCGCCGGCCAGCGGTGCATCGGGCGTATCGCCCGGCAGATCGGCCAGGACGCAGCGGAACGATTCGCCGCTGCCCGTCGACACCATGTAGGCGACGTCGCCCTGCTGGTGCGCGGCCTCGCGCACGACACGCTCCGACGCCTGCTTCACGCATGCGGTGCGGTCGACCTGCGCGGTCAGCACCGGGCCTGCGTCGAAGATGTCGACGAAGCGGTCGGGCTCGAAGCCTTCCTCGAGGTGGATGTCGTACGCGAGCAAGGCCGTTTCGTTCGGCTCGCCGAGCACGCGCTGCGCGGCTTCCGGCAGCAGCGGCACGTAGAGCGGATAGGCCGGCATCACTTCCGCGATGAACGTGCGGCTGCGGCCGCCCGACGCGATGTCGACGTCGGTGAAGTTGCGGCCGAAGAACTTGCGCCCCACTGCTTCCCAGAACGGCGATGCACCGGTGGCGTCGCTCACGCCGAGCAGCAGCGTGAACACTTCCGGCGTGAAGCGGCGACGGTTCGCGGCGATGTACATCATCCGGGCGCGCGAGATCAGGTGCGCGGCCGCGTCGCCGCGCAGCGACGGATCGACGTAGAAGCCCGCGAGCCGGCTCTTGCCGGTCAGCTCGTGCGACATCGTGAGCGCGTGGATCTTGCGGTTCACGTGCAGTTCGCGCGACGCGTGGATCAGTGCGTCGTTGCGGAACGCGTAGAACGGTTCCGAGTAGCCGGCCGCGGCCACGATGCTCGCCGTGCCGAGCAGCTTGCCGGTCGACGAATCCTCGAGCACGAAGAGGTAGAACTCCTCGCCGGCGAAGTCGACGTCCGCGCGAAACGAATCCTCGGAGAGCGCCACGCGCGCTTCGAGCGCGGCGCGGTCGTGCGGCAGCGAGTGCAGGACCGGCTGCGCGGTGCGCGCCATGTGCGCGAGCGCATCGAGATCCGTGAGTTTGCCGGGGCGAACAAATAGCATCGTCGTTCCTGTCTGCGATGGGGGCGCCGATCAGCGCGCGGTGGCTTCCTGTGCGGCGAGCACTTGTTCGACTGCCTTCTCGAAGCGCTTCATGCCTTCGTCGAGCAGGTCGAACGGGATCACCAGCGACGGGACGAAGCGCAGCACGTTCGGGCCGGCGATCAGCATGATCAGGCCGTTCTCGGCGGCGGCCGTGACGAAGTCCTTCGCGCGGCCGTCGAATGCGGCGGTGAGTTCCGCACCGACCAGCAGGCCCTTGCCGCGCACGTCCTTGAAGATGCCGAAGCGTGCGTTGATGCGTTCGAGCGCGCCCTTCAGGCGTACGCTGCGTTCGCGCACGCCTTCGAGCAGTGCCGGGTCGCCGATCAGTTCGACGACCTTGTCGGCGATCGCCGATGCGAGCGGGTTCCCGCCGTACGTCGTGCCGTGCACGCCGACCTTGAAGTGCGCGGCGAGTTCGTTCGTCGTCAGCATCGCGCCGATCGGGAAGCCGTTGCCGAGTGCCTTCGCGGTCGTCAGGATGTCCGGCGTGACGCCCGTGTCCATGTACGCGTAGAACTGGCCCGTGCGGCCCACGCCCGTTTGCACTTCGTCGAAAATCAGCAGTGCGCCGTGTGCGTCGCATGCTTCGCGCAGTGCCTTCAGGAAGGCCGGATCGGCCGGGATCACGCCGCCTTCGCCTTGCACGGGCTCGACGATCACGGCGCAGGTTTGCGGGCCGATCGCGGCCTTTGCGGCTTCGATGTCGTTGTACGGCAGGTGCTTGATGCCGGCCGGCACGGGGCCGAAGCCTTCCGAGTATTTCGGCTGGCCGCCGACGCTGACCGTGAAGAACGTGCGGCCGTGGAACGACTGCACGAACGAGATGATTTCTGCTTTATCGGCGCCGTGGCGGTCGAACGCGACGCGGCGTGCGAGTTTCAGGGCCGCTTCGTTCGCTTCCGCGCCCGAGTTCGCGAAGAATGCGCGATCGGCGAAGGTCAGCGATTCGAGGCGCTTCGCGAGGCGCAGCACCGGTTCGTTGGTGTAGCCGTTGCCGATGTGCCAGAGCTTGCGGCTTTGTTCGTCCAGGACTTTCAGCAGTTCCGGGTGGCCGTGGCCGAGGGACGTTACTGCGATGCCGCACGCGAAATCGATGTACTCGCGGCCAGCCGTGTCCCACACGCGGGAGCCCTCTGCGCGATCCGGCACGAACGGGGCGGGGGAAAATACCGGCACCATCACTTCGTCGAATGTCTGGCGGGTCACGGTCGAGGTCGTCATGGTCGTTCCTTTCGGTTTCGTAAGAGGGTTCAACAGGATCAAGTTTAGGTAAGGGCGACGCAAGCGTCTTGCAGATTTGCGACGGGTTCTATCGGAAGGTTTGGGTTTTGCCCTCCCGGGCCGGGGGGCGGCTACGCCGTGTCGGTATTTTGGGGCTTTTTCTGTCTTGTCTGGGGCTTGCTTCGGGGTCGCGAAGCACCTGTAATCGCGAAGCACCTGCAATCGTGTCGGTCTATTAGCGTCGCCCCTCCGCGGGGCAGCGGTCACTTTTCTTTGTCTTGCCAAAGAAAAGTAACCAAAAGAAAGGCGCTCGGATAACGCATGACTTACCGGTGCCATCGCCAACAGAGTGGCCACCATCTAAGTGTCCGCGCCAGTCAGGAACCCGGAGTGGTTCGAACAATGGTTCTGACACCACTGCCTACACAACAGAGCGGTATACCGCTCGCTAGCTCCGTCCTCGCTTCGCTCGGACGATAGGTCCATCCCAACCAATACCGATATCACTCTCAACGTACTTTCAATAAACGGGGAATTCGCTGCTCTGTCCGCGAGAAAATTGGGGGACGCAAACACATCGTCTCGCGAAGACATCATCGTCAAACGATCTGCTCACACAAATATGGAGAGCAGAAAAAGTGCCTGGCGGTCGACGGCTGATGCAGGAAGCACGAACGCAACCGCCCGCCCTGAAGTACCTTGCAGCCGAGCGTAGCGAGGATGGAGCTAGCGGACGGTATACCACTCCGTGGGGTAGCGAGAGATGTCAGAACCATTGCTCGAACCACTCCGGATTCCTGACTGGCGCGGACACTTAGATGGTGGCCACTTTGTTGGCGATGGCACCGGTAAGTCATGCGTTATCCGAGCGCCTTTCTTTTGGTTACTTTTCTTTGGCAAGACAAAGAAAAGTGACCGCTGCCCCGCGGAGGGGCGACGCTAATAGACCGACACGATCACAGGTGCTTCACGCCAACCGCGGGCAGACCGCCAAAACAAACCAAGTCAAAACCAAACCTCAATCCTTCCCGCGCTCGACGAGCGCTCCCCCCCGAGGTTCACTGCCGCCACCCGTCTGCTTCTCGAGCCACGCCCGCCGATCCTCCCGAGGCGTAACCCCAAACCTTTCCCGATAAGCATTAGAAAAGTGCGCAGCAGAAGAAAACCCACAGGCGAGAGAAACTTGAACGACAGACTTGCTGGTGCGCTGCAACTGAGTGCGGGCCTTGAGCAACCGGAGATTGAGGTAATACTTGGAGGGCATCGCCCCGAGATACTGTCGAAAGAGCCGTTCCAGCTGTCGGCGCGACACGCCGACCAACCCGGCGATTTCATCGGTAGTCAGAGGATCTTCGACATTGGCTTCCATGAGCAGCAATGCGTCGTTCAGCCGAGGATGCCGCTCACCGGGCGCGGTGACGAAAGGAATCCGCTGTCGTTCTTCGCCGCTGCGCAAAGCGCCAACGCCGAGCGCATCGGCAATCCGCTCTGCGAGGTCCGCCCCATGTTCCCGGCCGATCATGGCCAGCATGAAATCAACGGTAGCCTGCCCACCCGCACAGGTCGCCCGATCGCGATCGATCTCGAAAATCTGCTGCGTGACGATCGACCGCTCGAACTGCTCGGCGAACTGCTGATACGTCTCCCAGTTCACGCTCACGCGATACCCGGAAAGCTGCCCGGCCATCGCGAGCCACCACACGCCGTGGTGAATGCCTGTGACGACGGGCGTCCGCTGCCCGACCCGCGCGAGACTCGCGAGAAACAACCGATAGTCGGCAAACTGCTGAAACCGCTCCGTCACGACGATCAGCCAGTCGCACGCGATCGCATCGTTGAACGCCGCATCGGCATGCCACTGCGCACCGCCCGCGAGCGGCACGGGCCGCCCGTCCCAAGAACAGACCTGCCAGCGGTACAACAACCGCCCGTCGATCTCGTTCGCCAGGTTCAACGCATCGACGATCGGACCCACGCCCGACATCGACACGGGCGGCAATGCAACGATCGCCACCTGCGTCGTGCGGGTGGCGCCTGCGGGACGAGACACCGGTACCACGTCTGAAACCTGCCCCGTCGCGTTACTTGAGACTGCCCGACAGGAACTGCTTGAGCCGCTCGCTCTGCGGGCGCACCAGCACCTCCTTCGGATCACCCTCTTCCTCGGTCCGCCCCTGATGCAGGAACATCACATGATTCGACACGTTGCGCGCGAAACCCATCTCGTGCGTCACGACGATCATCGTGCGGCCTTCCTCGGCCAGCTTCTGCATCACCTTCAGCACTTCGCCCACCAGCTCAGGGTCGAGCGCCGACGTCGGCTCGTCGAACAGCATCACGTCCGGATGCATCGCGAGCGCGCGCGCAATCGCCACGCGCTGCTGCTGGCCGCCCGACAAATGCGACGGATACTGCTTCTCGACACGCGGCGGCAGGCCGACCTTCTCCAGGTACTCGCGCGCGCGCTCCTCGGCTTCCTTCTTCGAAATGCCAAGCACGTGCACGGGTGCCTCCATCACGTTCTCGAGCACGTTCATGTGCGCCCAGAGGTTGAAGTGCTGGAACACCATCGCGAGCTTCGTGCGGATGCGCTGCAACTGCTTGTGATCGGCGACTTCGAGCGCGCCGGCGCGGTCGGCCTTCGTGCGCACGGCCTCGCCGTCGACGACGATCTGCCCCGCATTCGGCCGCTCGAGGAAGTTGATGCAGCGCAGGAACGTGCTCTTGCCCGAGCCGCTCGCGCCGATGATGCTGATGACGTCGCCGGCCTTCGCGTTCAACGACACGCCCTTGAGCACCTCGTTGTCGCCATAGCGCTTGTGGATGTCGAGCGCCGCAAGCTTGGTGGCACCGTTCGTTTGAGTGATCTCGGCCAACTGGCTCTCCTCGAAGTAAATCAATGACGGGCGGCCGCGAGATACGCGAGCCAGTGGCGCTCCGCGCGGCGAAACGCCGCGACGAGTGCGAACGATACCGCAAGATAGATCAGCGCGGCGATTCCGAACGACTGGAACGCCATGTAGGTCGCGGAATTCGCATCACGTGCGACCTTCAGGATGTCCGGCACGGTCGCCGTGAACGCCACGGTCGTCGCGTGCAGCATCAGGATCACCTCGTTGCTGTACAGCGGCAATGCACGGCGCAGCGCCGACGGCAGGATCACCCGGCGGTACATCGTGAACGGCGACATCCCGTACGCACGCGCCGCCTCGACCTCGCCGTGCGGAATCGCCCGGATCGCGCCGGCGAAGATCTCGGTCGTGTACGCGCAGGTGTTCAACGCGAACGCGAGAATCGCGCAGTTGAAGCCGCTGCGGAAGAACGCGTCGAGCAGCGAGTGCGACCGCACGAACTCGAGGCTGTACATGCCCGTGTACATCAGCAGCAGCTGCACGTAGAGCGGCGTGCCGCGGAACACGTACGTGTAGAACCGCACGGGCATCGACACCCACTTCTTCCGCGACACGCGCGCGACCGCGAGCGGCACCGCGCACACGAAGCCGAGCGAGATCGACGCCACGAGCAGCCACAACGTCACCGCGAGGCCGGAGAGGCGCTGGCCGTCCCAGAAAAGGAACGCCTTGCCGAATTCCTGGAGGATCTCGATCATAGTTCTGCGTGCCGCACGCCCATGGAATAACGTTTCTCGAGCTGGATCAGCACGAGGTTGGAAACGGTCGTGATCGCGAGGTAGATCAGCGCCGCGACGAGGATGAAGAAGAACATGTTGAACGTGCTCTTGCCGGCGTCCTGCGCGGCCTTCACGACGTCCGCGAGGCCGATGATCGACACCAGCGCGGTCGCCTTCACGAGCACCTGCCAGTTGTTGCCGATGCCCGGCAGCGCGAAGCGCATCATCTGCGGAAACATGATCCGCACGAACACGCGCGCGCCGCTCATCCCGTAAGCCGACCCGGCCTCGAGCTGGCCGCGCGGCACCGACAGGAACGCGCCGCGGAAGGTCTCGGTGAAGTACGCGCCGTAGATGAAGCCGAGCGTCAGCACGCCGGCCACGAACGGGTCGATGTCGATCTGGTTCCAGCCGACGAGGTCGGTGAACTGGTTCAGCCAGATCTGGATGCTGTAGAACAGCAGCAGCATCAGCACAAGATCGGGCACCGAGCGGATCAGCGTCGTATAACCGGTCGCGATCGCTCGCAGCACCCGGTTGTGCGACAGCTTCGCCACCGCGCCGATCAGCCCCAGCGCCACCGCAGTGGCGAGCGACAGCACCGACAGCTCGATGGTCTGCACGGTGCCGGCCCAGAGGACGGGACCAAAGCCGTAAAGGAACACGCGCGTCTCCAGAGTTGGAATGAATGCCGACGCGTATGCCTGTCCCGCGCCGGGCTGACGCGGATAGTCGCAAGCGAAATTGATTGTCTCAAATCACCTTGCACTCGATTGCTGCATCGCAACAATCAATCCCGCCATTTACACCCCGGCCCTACACCGCTGTTTCCAAAGGAAAAAAGCCGCTTCCTGACAGTCGGATGACACGCAGGGAAGCGGACTTTTTGCAATTTTCCGGTCGCTTTTTCGATATAGCGCCGGACTGGCCATCGGGCCGAACACGCACATCCCGGCCCGCCACAGCCGCGGCTGGCAGACGCGCATGAACGGTGCGCTGCGCAACGGGCTGAAGCAGCACCGCGCGTGACCGTCAGCGCCCCTTCAGGATGTCGGAGCGCGAAGTCGTATAGACAAGCCCGTCCGGGCCGAAATGGACGTTGAAGAACGCGTCGGTGTTGACGCCGTCCTCGAGCCAGCGCCAGCTCCAGACCGTCTCGGGCTTCAGCGGATACTGCGCGACGTCGCCGGGCTTGCCGAGCAGGCGCCGCACCTCGTCCTCGTTCATCCCCGGGCGCACCTTCGCGAAATTCTCGGCGGTCAGCACCTGCGTCGCGCCCGTGTAGCGCCCGTTCGCATCGAGATCGACGAACCAGGTCTGGTTGCCCATCGGGCCGCGCGGATATTCGTAGCGCTTCGAGCCGTCGGTAAACTCGCGCACGGTCTCGGGCTTGCCCATCGTGCCGCGCACGTCGGCCTCGGTCGACTCGCCGACCTTCAGCCCCTTCAGCAGCAGCGGCGCGGGCTTGATCGCGTTGAAGAAGTCCCTGATACGTTGCACGTCGAGATGGCCTTGGTCGTCGCAACCGGTTAGCGCCAGCGCGGCGGCCAGCATCGTCACGGAAAGCAGCCTGAATCGGAAAATCATCGGAAGAGTTGCGCGTCGAGAAAACACGCGGCAAGGATACCCGCGCAACGCCAAAAGCGCGAGACGGGCGCACGGCCCGTCTCGTGTTCAATGCGTCGTTTCGGTTTCCGTTTCGGCTTCGGACACGCGGCTCGCCGGCTGCGGCGCACGCGGCGCGCCGACGCGGCGGCGCGTACGCACGAGCTCGGCAAGCTGCCACGAGCCGAGTGCCAGGCAGCCGAACAGCACCTCGCGGCCGCGCTTGACCACCGCCAGCGACAGCGCCGTCTCGCGGTCGACGCCGAACATCTGCGCGAGCAGCACGACGGTCGCCTCCTGCACGCCGAGCCCGCCCGGCACCATGAACGCCGCATGCCGCACGGCCTGCGTCATCGCCTCGATCGCGATCGCGCCGCCGATCGACACCGGATGGCCGAGCAGCGCGAGCGCCCAGTAGATCTCGAGCGCGCCGAGCACATACCCGGCCAGTTGCCAGAAGAATGCGCTGAACAGCAGGCCCGTGCGCGACATCAGCGAATCGATATCGGCGTCGAGCCGGCGCCCGTCGACGCCCTGCAGCAGCCGGTGCGAATCGCCGAGCAGGCGGCCCGCGAAACGCTCGATCGCATGGAAGATGCCGCCGCGCCGCATCAGCACGACGCCGAGCACCGGCAACGGCAGCGTCAGCAGCAGCGCGAGGCCGATCGTGCCGCCGCCCATGTTGTCCGTCGTCGCGAGCAGCAGCACGAGGCCGAGCGCCGCGAACGCATACTGGACGACGATCGTCACGAGCACCTCGACGATCACCGACGCGGTCACGCGGCTCGCGTCGGGCACCTGCCAGCGCGCGAGCCGGATGCCGACGATCTCGCCGCCGATCCCGACCACGGGCAGCAGCCGGTTCACGGCCTCGCGCACGGTCGCGATCCACCACAGGAACGACAGCGAACTGCGCCGGTCGAGCAGCAGGTGCCACGCGTACGCATCGAGCAGCAGCGGCAGCCCGTGGAACGGCACGAGCCACAGCAGCGCGTAGCCGGCGCGCGCGAGCATCTGCGACACGTCGCCGACGCCTTCGTGCAGCCCCAGCGCGAGCAGGATGCCGATGCCGATCGGCCAGCCGAGCCACTTGATCCACTTGCTCATGACGGCTGCGCCCCCGGTGCGCGCGACGCGTGCGCGCCTCGACGTGCCGCAGGCCCGCCGAACACGTCGGCGAAGCCGCCGGTCGCGACGCCCGCCGCCTTCAACGCGGCCGCGACGCGCGGCGACAGCAGCGCATCGAGTTCGTCGACCGGACGGTAGCCGGCCATCGTCGGCGTGATCGGGCCGTCGCCGGCCTCGGCCGGATGGCAGTAGATCTCGCCGACGCCCGGCGGCAGCTGCGCGAGCGCGTCGAGCAGCACGGCCTCGTCCATCGCGCCCGTGTGCTCGATCCCGACGACATAGTCGTTGTGCGCGAGCCCTGCGCGATCGAGCCGCGCACGCACGAGCGCGATCCACGGCTTGAGCAGCGCGGGCGCGCTCGTCTCGTACGGCAACCGCACCGCGCGCAGCCCGTAGTCGCGGCCGATCTCGATGATCATCGACAGCACGGTCGGATGCAGGTGGAAATGCTTGTGCGCGTTCACGTGGTCGAGCGGCAGGCCGCTCGCCGCGAACGCGTCGAACTGCGCACGGATCTCGCGGCGCAGTTGCGCGCGAACATGCGGCAGGAAGAAGAAGCGACAGCCGTCCTTCGCCATCGCGTCGCCGAACCGCCCGTCGGCGCCGACGAGCGCGGGAATCTCATGCGCGGGCAGCGTGGCCGGGCCGTCCGCGAGCACCAGGTGCAGGCCGACCGCGAGCGACGGCAGCCGCCGCGCGCGGTCGATCGCATCCTGTGCGGCGGGGGCGCCGACCATCAGGCTCGCGGCGTTCAGCACGCCGTCGCGGTGCGCACGCTCGACCGCCGCGTTGACGCGCGGGTGCAGCCCGAAGTCGTCCGCGGTGAAGATCAGCGCCCGCGCCGCCGGCTGCGTCGCCACGGATTACGCCTCGTGTGCGCGCAGGAAGCGGAAGAACTCGACGCCTTCGCGCAGGCGGCGCTTCATCATGTCCCAGCTCGTCAGCATCTCGCGGACGATTTCCCAGATCTTCGACGGACGGAAGTAGAACTGGCGATAGAACTGCTCGAGATGGTGATAGATCTCGTCGCGCGACAGGTGCGCATAGCCGATCGCCGCGAGCTGCACGCCTTCCTTGCTCACCAGGTTGATCGTCTTGTTCTCTTCCATCCAGCCGTTCTCGACGGCCTGCTTGTAGAGCGTCGTGCCCGGATACGGCGCGGCGAGCGAGACCTGGATCGTGTGCGGATTGATTTCCTTCGCGTACTCGATCGTCTTCTTGATGGTTTCCTGCGTCTCGCCCGGCAGGCCGAGGATGAAGGTGCCGTGGATCTTGATGCCGAGCTTCTTGCAGTCCGCGCTGAAGCGGCGCGCGAAATCGGTGCGCACGCCCTTCTTGATGTTCACGAGGATCTGGTCGTCGCCGGATTCGAAGCCGACCAGCAGCAGGCGCAGGCCGTTTTCCTTCATGATCTTCAGCGACTTGTACGGCACGTTGGCCTTCGCGTTGCACGACCACGTCATGCCGAGCTTGCCCAGGCCGATGGCGATCGCTTCGGCGCGCGGCAGGTCGTCGGTGAAGGTGTCGTCGTCGAACATC
The DNA here is from genome assembly GCF_905339605.1 of Burkholderia sp. BCC1972. Lineage (NCBI taxonomy): Bacteria > Pseudomonadati > Pseudomonadota > Betaproteobacteria > Burkholderiales > Burkholderiaceae > Burkholderia > Burkholderia sp. BCC1972. The sequence continues at coordinate 56,746 of NZ_CAJPGH010000024.1, forward strand.
AGTTCCTTCACTTCCGGCATGTTGTCGCGGATCCACTTCGCTTCCGCGAGCACGTTCTCGACCGAACGCGTGCGGTAGCGATGGCCGCTGACCGTCTGCGGCCACAGGCAGAACGTGCAGCGCGACTTGCAGCCGCGGCCCGTGTAGATCGATACGTACGGATAGTTCAGGTAGCCGATGAAGTAGTTGTCGATCTTCAGGTCGCGCTTGTAGACGGGCGCGACGAACGGCAGTTCGTCCATGTTCTCGAGGATCGGACGCGCTTCGTTGTGCTCGATCGAGCCGTCCTTCGCGCGCCAGCTCAAGCCCTTGATCTCGGGGAACGGCTTGCCTTCCGCGATTTCCTTGCAGGTGTAGTCGAATTCCTCGCGGCACACGAAGTCGATGGCCTCGCTCGCCGTGAGCGAGTTGTGCGGATCGACCATCACCTTCGCGCCCACCATGCCGACCAGCATCGACGGCTTCATCTTCTTGAGATCCTGCGCGAACATCGCGTCGGTCGGGAACGACGGCGTGCTCGTGTGGATGATCACGAGATCGTAGTCGTTGGCGATCTTCAGCGTTTCCTCGACCGACAGGCCGTCGGCCGGCGCATCGAGGACGCGGCTGCCCGGCACGAGCGCGGCCGGCTGCGCGAGCCACGTCGGATACCAGAAGGAACGGATTTCGCGCTTCGCCTGATAGCGCGAGCCGGCTCCGCCGTCGAAGCCGTCATACGAAGGGGCCTGCAAGAACAGCGTTTTCATGAATGCTCCGGTAGCCTGCATAGTTCGATTCGTCACAACGATTCAGTCAAAAAACCGCGGGCCGCCCTGCCGGCGCCCGCCTCTCTGTCATGTCGCGCCGCGCGGCTTCGCCGCGCAGCGCGTCTCGGCCGTCGGGCCGGGTTCGATCGACGGCCCTAGCGGCCGTCCACTGCTTCAACTGCAGCCGTCGCGCGTTCGCCGCCGACGACCGTCATCCTCGCGCCGCGCCACACGACGTGCGTGCCGAACGCGGCCGCGAGCCACTCGAGCGCGAGCAGCGTGTCGCGCACCGCGACGAGCGGCAGGTCGCGCCAGAACGCGCGCCAGCCATCTTCGCCGCGCGCATGCAGCACGAGCCGCCCGAATGCGCCGACCACGGCCGCCCCGCCCGCCAGCGTGCCGGCGAAGGTGCCGTCGAGACGCAGTGCGAGCGCCGCGCCGATCGCGAGCCACGGCACCGTAAACGTAATGAACAGGAACGCGAAGCCGGCCGGGTTCAGCGAACGGATCGTGCGCAGCCAGCGCGTCTCGCGGTGCCACAGCGGCCCGAACGACGGCTCGATCACGTCGGTCGCGACCTCGACCTCCGACAGCACGGTGCGCCGCCCGAGGCGTCGCGGCAATTCGGCCAGCCAGAAATCGTCGGCCAGCTCGTCCTTCAGCGCGAAAAAGCCGCCGATCCGGTCGAGCGTGTCGCGCGTCAGCGCGAGCGTCGCGCCGAAGCCGAAGCGGCTCGAGCGGCCGAGGTGCGTGATCCGCACCGACGGTGCGAACCACGCGTCGACGAACTGTGCGCCGATCCGCGTCCAGAACCCGCCGACGCTGCGCGCATGATACAGGCACGTGACGACACCGACCGACACGTCGGCGAGCGGCGCCGTCACGCGCTCCAGATAGTCGGGCTGCACCGCGATGTCGCTGTCCGCGATCACGATGCGGCCGTATTTCGCGCGTGCGGCGAGATTGATCAGGTTGCTGACCTTCAGGTTCTTGCCGTGCACGCGCGCGTCGATCACCAGCGTGATGTCGCACTCGGGATAGTCGGCGCGCAGCCGCTCGACGACGGCGATCGCCGGATCGGCCGGCGACGCGACGCCGAACAGCACTTCGTAGCGCGGATGGCGCTGCTCGCAGAACGTCGCGAGGTTTTCGTACAGGTGCGGCTCCGCGCCGCACAGCGGCTTGAGCACGCTGACCGGCTCGAAACCATCGCGCGCAGCGGTGCGCGGCGTACGCGGCCGCGGGGCAAACGCGGCGACGAGCGCATAGCCGGCCGCGGCCAGCGTGAATGCGATCAGCAACCAGTCGAGCAGCGTGGCGGTTGGCGTCATGCGCAACGCCTCCCGGCGACCTGAACGCCGTGGAGAACGCTCGAGCGTGATTGAGCGTGATGCGGTATTCCGACTACGACGAACGCGGGCACGACCCGACTCCTTGTTCCAGCAGCGTCTGTAATGGGGGAAGCACGACCCTTCGTTCGGGTACGGCCAAGCCCGGCTTCGCGTGGCTTCTCTCCGCACAATGCCCGGAGGACGGGATGCGGGAAGACTCGAATGGCTACCATCGGCACAACATGGGCAGGCGCCGGATTTTAGCAGTCCGCGGCACCCCGCGCTCGGCACTACGCGAAACGGACTGGTGCAATTCCGGCAAAGCTGAGTCGTCGACGAACCTTATCGGCACAGCCACGTTCACATTAGCGTAAGCAGTTTGCAGGCGTATTGCAGTCTTGAAAATCAAACGTTTCGTGCAAATTTGTATGTCGATGCGGATTCACGTCCAATCGCCGTAAAGATTGGTAATTAATCAGCGATTGGATTGATTTTTGCAACAATCGAGGTATTCGACCCTGCGCCCCTGTAAGGCGCATGGGTATCGGCGCGTCGCCAGCACGTTCCGGAACCCTTTGGCAAAATCCTTGGCATTTGTTGCGTACGCGCATCACCGCGCTCCCCCATTCGAAGGCCACCCGATGACACCGTTTTCCGTACTCGATCTCGCCCCCATTCCGGCCGGCGCCGACGCCTCGCAGGCGTTCCGCAACACCGTCGATCTCGCCCGGCACGCGGAACGCTGGGGCTACCGGCGCTACTGGCTGGCCGAGCATCACAACATGCCGGGCATCGCGAGCGCGGCCACCGCCGTCGTGATCGGTCATGTCGCGGGCGCGACGCAGACGATCCGCGTCGGCTCGGGCGGCATCATGCTGCCGAACCACGCGCCGCTCGTGATCGCCGAGCAGTTCGGCACGCTGGCCTCGCTGTATCCGGGGCGCATCGACCTCGGCCTCGGCCGCGCGCCCGGCACCGACCAGACCACATCGCGCGCGCTGCGCCGCGACCTGATCGGCAGCGCCGACTCGTTTCCGGACGACGTCGCCGAACTGCAGCGCTATTTCGCGGAGCCGGTGCCCGGCCAGCGCGTGCGCGCGGTGCCCGGCGCGGGGCTCGACGTTCCGGTGTGGCTGCTGGGCTCGAGTTTGTTCAGTGCCCAGCTCGCCGCGATGCTCGGGCTGCCGTTCGCATTCGCGTCGCACTTCGCACCGGACTACCTGATGCGCGCGCTCGAGATCTATCGCGCGCAGTACCGGCCGTCGGCCGCGTGGCCGAAGCCGCACGCGATGGTCGGCGTCAACGTGTTCGCGGCGGATACCGACGACGAGGCACGGCGCCTGTTCACGTCGCTGCAGCAGCAGTTCATCAACCTGCGGCGCGGCACGCCGGGCAAGCTGCCACCGCCCGTCGACGTGCTCGAGGCGAACGAGCTCGAACTCGCGACCGTCGCGCATTCGCTGTCGTTCGCGGCCGTCGGCTCGCGCGACACGGTGCGCGACAAGCTGCGCGACCGCATCGCGCAGACGGGCGCCGACGAGTTGATCGTCACCGCGCAGATCTACGATCACGCCGCGCGGCTGCGCTCGTTCGAACTGACCGCGCAGATTCGCGACGAGCTCGCGAACGAGACGCGCTGACGGCACGGCCGCGCGCCGCCGGCGGCCTGCCCCGCGTTACTGCGGGTGCACGGCGTCCAGCCCGTCGAGCAGCGCCTTGTGGAACGCGTCCGGGTCCTGGATCTGCGGCGCGTGCCCGAGCGCCGGGAATTCGACGAGCTGCGCACCGGGGATCGCCGCCTGCGTGCGCTTCGCGAGTTCCGGATAGCGGCCGAGCTTCGCGTGCACGTCGGGCGGTGCGACGTCCTTGCCGATCGCGGTCGTGTCCTTGTCGCCGATCATCAGCAGCGTCGGCACGCGGATCGCGCCGAGTTCGTAGACCACCGGCTGCGTGAGGATCATGTCGTAGATCAGCGCGGAATTCCACGCGACCGCGTCACGGCCGGCGCCGCGATACATGCCGGCCAGCATCTGCACCCAGCGCTCGTACGACGGCGACCACTTGCCCGCGTAGTACGTGGCCTGCTCATAGCGGCGGATGCCGTCGGCCGTCGTCTTCTGCTCGCGCGCATACCAGTAGTCGACCGACAGCGGCGGCACGCCGAGCGCCTTCCAGTCCTCGAGGCCGATCGGGTTCACGAGCACGAGCTGGTCGGTCGCCTTCGGATACATCAGCGCATAGCGGATCGCGAGCATCCCGCCGGTCGAATGGCCGACGATCGTCGCCGACTTCACACCAATCGATTCGAGCAGCGCATGCGTGTTGCGCGCGAGTTGCTGGAACGTGTATTGATAGCGCTCGGGCTTCGACGACTTGCAGAAACCGATCTGGTCCGGTGCGATCACGCGGTAGCCGGCCCGGCTCAACACACCGATCGTGTCATCCCAGGTGGCCGCGCAAAAGTTCTTCCCGTGCAGCAGCACGACGGTGCGGCCGTTCGGATGCGCAGGCTGCACGTCGAGAAACGCCATCTCGAGCGTCTCGCGCTGCGACACGAACGTGTACAGGTGCACGGGCGCCGGATAGGTGAACCCTTCCAGGCGCGGGCCGTACGCGGGCCCGTCGTTGCCGGCGGGCGGCGCGCCTACGGCCGCGGCAGGCAGCGCGCACACGGCGGCGGCAGCCACGCCGAGCACGACAGCGCGTGCAACACACAACATCTTGCAAATCGAAAGCATGGCGATCAGGGTGATTGGGGACGCACGCGGGCAAGCGTGGCCGCCTCGCGCCCCGCGATTCTACGCGGTCGGGCTGACGACGGCGCGCAACACTCCGGGGCCGCGCGACTTCCGCGCGTGCGACGAACTCGGGTATCGTGTGACGTGACCCTGAAACGCGTGCAGGCGCTTCCCATGAAAAACGTCCTCAGCATTCAGTCGCACGTCATCTACGGCCATGCCGGCAACAGTGCGGCCGTATTCCCGATGCAGCGCCTCGGCGTCAACGTCTGGCCGCTCAACACCGTCCAATTGTCGAATCACATGCAGTACGGCCATTGGGCCGGCAGCGCGATCGATGCCGCGAAGATGGAACAGCTCGTCGACGGCATTGCCGCGATCGGTGCGCTCAAGCGCTGCGACGCCGTGCTGTCCGGCTTCCTCGGGTCGCCGCCGCAGGCGCGCGCGGCCGTCGAGATCGTCCGCTCGGTGAAGGCAATGAATCCGGACGCGTGGTACTTCTGCGATCCCGCGATGGGCCAGACGGGCGGCATCCGGCCCGAGCCCGGCGTCGAGGAATTCATCGTGCAGGAGGTGCCGGCGCTCGCGGACGGCATGTCGCCGAACCACACCGAGCTGCAGAAGCTCGTCGGGCGGCGCATCGAAACCGTCGCCGAAGCCGTCGACGCGTGCCGCGCGCTGATCCGTCGCGGCCCGCAGATCATCCTCGTCAAGCACCTGCACGACCGCAACAGTCCGGCCGACCGTTTCAACATGCTCGCCGTCACCGAAACCGAAGCGTGGATCGGCCAGCGCCCGCTGTACGCGTTTCCTCGGCATCCGGTCGGCGTCGGCGACCTCACCAGCGCGATCTTCGTCGCACGCCGGCTGCGCGGCGACTCCGTGCGCGCCGCGTTCGAGCACACGCTCGCGGCCGTGCATGCGGTCGTGAAGGCCACCTACGATGCGCGCCGCTACGAACTCGAACTCATCGCCGCGCAGGACGAGATCGCCCGCCCGAGCGAGTGGTTCGGCGCGTGGGTGACCGACGCCTGAGGCACTGGTACCGCTGTCCTGCTTTCCTGCTTTCCTGCTTTCCTGCTTTCCCTGCTTTCCCTGCTTTCCCTGCTTTCCCTGCTTTCCCTGCTTTCCCTGCTTTCCCTGTTGCTCCATGACCGCAGGCGCCCTGCGTCCCGCCGCCGCTTCGCCGCACATGCAAACGTTTCCGGACTTCACATGAATGACACCGATTCCTCGCTATGCTCGCGGCGGCACGAACCGGCGCAGCCGCATCCTGCGACCCGGAGCGCGCCCTTCCCGTAGGTCCCGCCAATCGGCTCCCCCCTTTACCGCACGATAACGACCATGACCCGATCGAACCGTCGTGACTTCCTGCGCGTCGCCGCCGGCACTGCCGGCGCCGCCGCGCTGAACCTGTTTCCGCCCGTGATCCGCGATGCGCTCGCGATTCCCGCGAACCGCCGCACCGGCACGATCCGTGACATCGAACACATCGTGATCCTGATGCAGGAGAACCGTTCGTTCGACCACTACTTCGGCACGATGCGCGGTGTCCGCGGCTTCGGTGACCCGCGCCCGCTGCGCCTCGCAAACGGCAAGTCGGTGTTCCACCAGCCGGTCGGCCCGGCCGAACTGCTGCCGTTCCATCCCGGCGCCGACAAGCTCGGCCTGCAGTTCCTGCAGGACCTGCCGCATGGCTGGCAGGACATGCACGCCGCGTGGAACAAGGGCCGTTACGACCAGTGGGTGCCGAACAAGGGCACCACGACGATGGCGTACCTGAAGCGCGACGACATCCCGTTCCATTACCAGCTCGCCGATGCGTTCACGATCTGCGACGCGTATCACTGCGCGATCCCGAGCTCGACCGACCCGAACCGCTACTACATGTGGACAGGCTATGTCGGCAACGACGGCACGGGCGGCGGCCCGGTGCTCGGCAACGAGGAAAAGGGCTACGGCTGGACGACCTACCCCGAAGTACTCGAACAGGCCGGCGTGTCGTGGAAGATCTACCAGGACGTCGGCACGGGGCTCGACGCGAACGGCTCGTGGGGCTGGACGCAGAACCCGTACATCGGCAACTACGGCGACAACGCGCTGCTCTACTTCAACCAGTACCGCACCGCGCTGCCCGGCACGCCGCTGTACGACAAGGCGCGCACCGGCACCAACATCAGCACCGGCGGCACGCTGTTCGACGTGCTGCAGCAGGACGTGAAGAACGGCACGCTGCCGCAGGTGTCGTGGATCTGCGCGCCGGAAGCGTATTCCGAGCACCCGAACTGGCCCGCGAACTACGGCGCGTGGTACATCGAGCAGGTGCTGAAGGCGCTCGTGTCGAATCCGGAGGTATGGAGCAAGACCGCGCTGTTCATCACGTACGACGAAAACGACGGCTTCTTCGATCACGTGCAGCCGCCGTTCGCGCCGCAGTCGCGCGACAACGGGCTGTCGACGGTCGCGACGACCAACGAGGTGTTCGCCGGCGACGCATCCCACATGGCCGGCCCGTACGGGCTCGGGCCGCGCGTGCCGATGCTCGTCGTGTCGCCGTGGACCAAGGGCGGGTGGGTCTGCTCGCAGACCTTCGATCACACGTCGCTGCTGCAATTCATCGAGGCGCGGTTCGGCGCGCAATATCCGGTCGCGGCCGCCAACGTGTCGCCGTGGCGTCGCGCGGTGTGCGGCGACCTGACCGCCGCGTTCGACTTCGCGACGTCCGATGCCGCGTGGCCGACGCTGCCCGACACGAGCAGCTACGCGCCGCCCGACCGCAACCGGCATCCCGACTACATCCCGGTGCCGCCGGCCCTGCAGAAGCTGCCGAAACAGGAAGCCGGGCTGCGTCCGGCGCGCGCGCTGCCGTACGAGCTGTTCGTCCACGGCCGCGTCGAATCCGTGAACGGCCAGTTCCGGCTGACCTTCGCGAACACGGGCCGCGCGGGCGCCGCGTTCCAGGTCCAGTCGCGCAACCGCCTCGACGGTCCGTGGACGTACACGGTCGAAGCCGGCAAGCGGATCGCCGATACATGGAGCGCGGCGGCATCGCTCGGCCTGTACGACCTCGACGTGTACGGCCCGAACGGCTTCTACTGCCATTTCCGCGGCCCGTTCGCGACCGGCGTCGGCAGCGCGAACGTGAACCCCGAGGTGATCTACGGCTATGACGTCGCGAACGGCAACATCACGCTGCGCCTGATGAACCGCGGCCACAAGGCCGTGCGGCTCAAGGTCACGAACGCGTACGGCCACGGCCGCTCGCGCACGTTCGACCTCGCGCCGGGCGCGCACGTCGACGACTACTGGGACCTGCGCGGCAGCCACGGCTGGTACGACCTGACCGTCAGCGACGGCCGGCTGCTCGGCTTCCTGCGCCGCTTCGCGGGCCACGTCGAAACGGGCCGCCCGAGCACCAGCGACCCGCTGATCCGCACGCACGCGTCGCACGACGACGCCGAAGCCGCATCGGACGCCCTGTCCGACTGACGCCGACCCACGCGCGGCGCGGCCCCTCGCGGGCCGCGCCGCGTTTTTGTCCCGCACCGCCTCCCATCTCTGCTCCCGTTCCGTTCGCGACGGGAAACTCCCGATACCGGCCGGACCCGCCCGCGCGGAAGCTATGCGCAAATCCGCATCGAATGCGCGACAAATTTCCAAGACCCGCGCATATCGGCGACCTATATATCGAAGCAATCGGGGCTCTTCGCGGAGCCTGACGGGAGATGTTTCCGAGGATCACGCTGCCGACCTCCCCGCCCGATTCCGAGAAGCGGTCGAACCGCCCGCCCGTCGCACGCGCCCGGCCCGCCCGGACGCGCGCGGTACCCACTCGCCGGTGTCGAACAAGAGGAACAACATGAAATTCCGTCATTCCCTGCTGTCGGTGTCCATTGCATCCGCGCTTGCCCTCCTCTCGCAACAGGCCGCCCAGGCTGCCGACGCAACCGACGTGAAGGTCGGCTTCGCCGCGCCGCTCACGGGCGTGAACGCCGGCTACGGCAAGGATCTGCAGAACGGCGTGCAGCTCGCGCTCGACGATGCGGCCGCGCAGAAGGTGCAGATCGCCGGCAAGCCGGCCCACTTCAATCTCGTCGTGCAGGACGACCAGGCCGACCCGCGCATCGGCGTGCAGGCCGCGCAGGCGCTGGTCGACCAGAACGTGTCGGTCGTGGTCGGTCACTTCAACTCGGGGACGACGATCCCGGCGTCGGTGGTCTACGACAAGGCCGGCATTCCGGTGATCGACCCGGCCGCGACCAACCCGACGCTCACGTCGCGCGGGCTCGCGAACATGTTCATGGTGATCGCGACCGACGGCCAGAATGCCGGCAACGCCGGCAAGTACGCGGTCGAGATGACGAAGGCGAAGCGCATCGCGATCATCGACGACCGCACCGCGTTCGGCCAGGGCGAGGCCGACGAATTCGAGAAGGCCGTGAAGGCCGCGGGCGGCACGATCATCGGCCGCGAGTTCACCAACAACCAGGCGGTCGACTTCCGCGCGCAGATCACGAGCCTGAAGGGCAAGAACCCCGACCTGATCTTCTTCGGCGGCCTCGATTCGCTCGCCGCGAACTTCATCAAGCAGATGCGCCAGCTCGGGCTGAACGCGCAGTTCGTCGGCGGCGGCGGCGTGAAGGACAACGAGTTCATCAAGATCGCGGGCCCGGCCGCCGAAGGCGCGATGGCATGGGAATACGGCCAGCCGCTCGACGAGCTGCCGCAGGGGAAGGATTTCGAGGCGCGCTTCAAGAAGCGCTTCGGCGTCGACGTGCTGTCGTATGCGCAGTTCGGCTATGACGCGGCGTGGGCCGCGATCAAGGCGATGCAGGCGGCCGGCTCGACCGATCCGAAGGTCTATCGCCCGGCGCTGAAGAAGATCGACTTCGAAGGCGTGACCGGCCGCATCTCGTTCGCGAACGACGGTTCGCTGAAGAGCGGGATGTCGACGCTGTACCAGGTGAAGAGCGGCGCGTGGAAGACGATCGTGACGAAGGGAGGCTGATCGGCGGGTTCGGCGGCCGGCGGCGGATGCGCCGCCTGGCCGCGCAGATCGATGCGGCGATATCGATCTCGTATGACGACTGATGTTAAAGCGATTCGGCACGGACCCGCGGCAACGCGGGCCGCGCCGCACGGCGGTCAGCTGGCCTCGGCCTCGGCCGCTTCGTGCGCACGACGCAGCCGCTCGCGGCTGTTCGTGAGGTGCGTGCGCATCGCGGCGCGCGCCGCTTCAGGGTCGTGGCGTGCGATCGCCTCGTAGATATCCTCGTGCTCGTGGTTCAGCCGGCCCACGTAGCGCTCGAGATCGTCGCCGGCAAAGCGCGCCGAATTCACGCGCGTGCGCGGGATGATCGACGTGCCGAGCTGCGTCATGATGTCGACGAAATAGCGGTTGCCGGTCGACTGCGCGATCTGCAGGTGGAACTGGAAGTCGAGCTGCGCGGTGTCACGGCCACCGCCCGCCCCCGTCGCGATCGCGTCGAGCGCGCGCCGCAGCGCGGCGAGGTCGGTATCGTTCGCGCGCTGCGCGGCCAGGCTCGCGCACTCGCTCTCGAGGCTGATGCGCAGTTCCAGCACCGCGAGCACATCGCGCAGCGTCGTGATCGTCGCGGGATCGATGCCGAGCGCCTGGCGGCGCGACGGCTCCAGCACGAAGCTGCCGATGCCGTGGCGCGTCTCGACGAGGCCGCTCGCCTGCATCCGCGAGATCGCCTCGCGCACGACCGTACGGCTGACGCCCTGCGCCGCCATGACTTCGGTTTCGGTCGGCAGCTTGTCGCCGGGACGCAGCGTGCCGTTTTCGATCTGCGCGGTCAGCGCGTCGACGACATCTTGTGCGAGGCTGCGTGCGCGACGGCGCGGCGCTGCGGGAAGCGTAGGCACGGACATGAGGCCGGTTCCTTTTTGAATGATCGTAATGTGAGCCGAGGGTTTACGCGGGGTTTGAGCGAAAGCCGATGATTCATTATACTGCGTCACAAGTCATCCGACGACTGATGATCGATGCACGGATCTCCTGTCGACTCGAGCCGGCATACCAGCGCCGCCCGGTCCCATGCCTGACGATCAGCCAGCGTTCGCGTTCTGCGCGCTGCTGGTCTCGTTGTCGCGCCCACCCCGTTCCGGGTTGCTGTCGACCTGCGGGCCTTGCGCGCCGCGCACGTCGGTTGTCGAATGATCGCACCTCCCGCCGCGCGCGGCAAAGCTTTTGCCGCACGGCATTGCCCACTCTTCTGCCATCGCCGCCCATGAACGCCGTCACTGCCTCGCCTTCCCACGACACGCCGCGCATCGTCGACCTGCAAGCGATTCCGGTCGCCGGCCACGACAGCATGCTGCTCAACCTGAGCGGTGCGCACGGTCCGTTCTTCACCCGCAACCTCGTGATCCTGAAGGACAGCGCGGGCCGGACAGGCGTCGGCGAGGTGCCGGGCGGCGAAAGCATCCGCCGCACGCTCGACGACGCGCGCGCACTCGTCGTCGGCCAGCCGGTCGGCAACTACCATGCGGTGCTCAACGACGTGCGGCGCACCTTCGCCGACCGCGACGCGAGCGGCCGCGGGCTGCAGACCTTCGACCTGCGCACGACGATCCACGCGGTCACCGCGCTCGAGGCCGCGCTGCTCGACCTGCTTGGCCAGCACCTCGGCGTGCCGGTCGCCGCGCTGCTCGGCGAAGGCCAGCAACGCGACCGCGTCGAAATGCTCGGCTACCTGTTCTACATTGGCGACCGCACGAAAACCGCGCTCGCGTATCGCGACGGCAGCGGCGCGACCGACGACTGGACCCGCGTGCGCGACGAGGCCGCGCTGACGCCCGAGGCCGTCGTGCGGCTCGCCGAGGCGGCGCATGCGCGCTACGGCTTCAACGACTTCAAGCTGAAGGGTGGCGTGTTCGAAGGCGCAAGCGAGATCGAGGCCGTGACGGCGCTCGCCGAACGCTTCCCCGACGCACGCGTGACGCTCGACCCGAACGGCGCATGGTCGCTCGACGAAGCCGTGCGGCTGTGCCGCGATCAGCATCACGTGCTCGCGTATGCGGAAGATCCGTGCGGCGCGGAGAACGGTTACTCGGGCCGCGAGGTGATGGCCGAATTCCGCCGCGCGACGGGGCTGCCGACGGCGACCAACATGATCGCGACCGACTGGCGGCAGATGGGCCACGCGGTGCAATTGCAGGCCGTCGACATCCCGCTCGCCGACCCGCATTTCTGGACGATGCAGGGTTCGGTGCGCGTCGCGCAGATGTGCCGCGATTGGGGTCTCACGTGGGGTTCGCATTCGAACAACCACTTCGACGTATCGCTCGCGATGTTCACGCATGTCGCGGCCGCCGCGCCCGGCCAGGTCACCGCGATCGACACGCACTGGATCTGGCAGGACGGCGAACGGCTGACGCGCGAGCCGTTGACGATCGAGAACGGGCTGGTGGAAGTGCCGAAGCGGCCGGGTCTCGGCGTCGACATCGACATGGATGCGGTCGCGGTCGCGCACGAGCTGTACAAGCAGCACGGCCTCGGCGCCCGCGACGATGCGGCGGCCATGCAGTATCTGATTCCGGGGTGGACGTTCAACAACAAGCGCCCCTGCCTCGTGCGCTGAGCGCGGGACCGACCGGGCGGCCGGCTCGCCCGGTTGCCGGTGACCAGCCGGTCCTTGTCGCCCGCGCCGGGTGCGCGAGCCGTGTCAGACGATCTGCTTGAGCGCCGCGTCGAGCGCGAGCACCGCGACGCGGTCGCCTTCGGTCGCGAGCGGCGCGCGCATCACGATCTGCCGGTTATGGCCGACGGCCGCCGGCGAATCCCACAGCAGCTCGACCTTCGGCCGATTGAACAGGCTGCCGCGACGCGGCGGCACGATTGCCGGCTGCGCGTCCGCCGCACCCTGCTCGCTCGGCGCAGCAGCCTTGCGGCCAGGCCAGCGCACCGACAGCTCACGCGCGTCGTACTGGCCGACCTTGCGGCTTTCCATCCAGACGATCGCGGTGCGCGTCAGCACGTCGAGTGAAATTGCATACCGGCCGACCGCGAAGCGGCGAGCGGCCACGTTGGTGCGCCACAGCGGCCGCGGGCGGCAGATCCAGACGATCGCCGCGTAGAGCGCCGGCGCGGCGACGAGCCAGCCGTTGGTCGCCGTCACCGCATGCAGCGCGTGGCGCCAGCCGGCCACCCACGCGTACATGCCGATCGACCAGACCGCGAACAGGAAGCCGATCAGCGCGAAGACGCGCAGCGCCTGGCGCAGCCACTGCGGCAGCGGATGGAACGGCCGCTCGGCACGCGCGACGGCGCCCGGCAGCGCGAGCAGCAGGAAGATCAGCACGAGGTAGACGAACGCCCACGGCGACGACACCATCGCGGACAGCGACGAGCGATAGCCCATCTGCGACATCGAGAACAGCCAGCGCGCGAGCAGCACGAGACCGATCGCGCGCAACGCGAAGATCACACCGGCGCCGGGGGCCGGCGCTGCGCGCGTGGTTTTCGTTCTCGCCAAGACTGCTCTCCTCTTGATATTCGTACAGGGCCGGATTTCACGGCACGGCCATTATAGGGACATTACCGTCTGGACAGACGGCCGGATGGCGTGCCGGGCCGCTTCGGGAGCCGTTCGCGGCGCCGGGCGCGGCGAGAATACAACACATCCGCGCCGCGGATGTGACAACGCCCCGCCGGAAAACCCGGACGGGGCGTCGATGACGGCCGCGCGCCGCAGCGCGGCAGCGGCCGGCGAATCAGCCTGCGTTGACTTCGCGGAGCACCGTACGGTGCTTCTGGCGCAGCAGTTCCTCGTAGCCCTTCACGTAGTTCTGCGCCATCACCTTCGACGAGAAACGTGCTTCGAACGCGGCGCGGACCTTCTCGCGCGGCAGCGTATCGAGGCGCTTGAGCGCCGCGACGGCCGACAGTTCGTCTTCGACGACGAAGCCCGACACGCCGTTGTCGATCACTTCCGGCACCGAACCGCGCTTGAACGCGATCACCGGCGTGCCGCAGGCCATCGCCTCGATCATCACCAGGCCGAAGGGCTCCGGCCAGTCGATCGGGAACAGCAGCGCGTGCGCGTTGCCGAGGAATTCGGTCTTTTCCGACTCGCTGATTTCGCCGATGTACTCGACGTGCGGCAGCGCGAACAGCGGCTTGATCTTCTCTTCGTAGTACGCGCGGTCAGCCTTGTCGAGCTTCGCGGCAATCTTGATCGGCAGGCCGGCCTGTTCGGCGATGCGGATCGCCGTGTCGACGCGCTTCTCCGGCGAGATGCGGCCCAGGAACGCCAGGTAGCTCGGCTTCACGTTCGGGATCGGCGTCAGCAGGTTTTCCGGCAGGCCGTGGTACACGGTCGACAGCCAGTTCGCCTGCGGCAGCGGGATACGCTGGTTGTCGGAGATCGACACGACCGGCACGTCGCTGAATGCATTGAAGATCGGCTGCAGTTCCGGCAGGTCGAGACGGCCGTGCATCGTCGTCAGATGCGGGACCGGCTGGCGCGAGAACAGCGAGAACGGGTAGTAGTCGATGTGGCAGTGCAGGACATCGAACTCTTCCGCGCGGCGGCGCACCTGCTCGAGGAGCAGCATGTGCGGGGCCATCACGTCGCGGATCGTCGGGTCGAGGCGCAGCGCCTGCGGCCAGCATGCCTCGAGCTTCGCGGAAGTTTGCGAATCGCCGCTCGCGAAGAGCGTCACGTCATGCCCCATCTCGACAAGCGCTTCGGTGAGATAGGACACCACTCGCTCGGTACCACCGTACAGTTTCGGGGGCACCGCTTCATGCAACGGAGCGATTTGGGCGATTCGCATGCGTAACTCCTAAAAAATCGGCTAAAAACCAGGTATGGGTCGGCAACCTGCCGGCGGTCCGGGCTGGATGCATTTCATCCGAAAATCGGACGAATCAGCCTGCCGGGGGCGTCGAACCCGCGCTGCTCAAGGAGCGTCGGCGACGCGACAGGCATAGAACGTTTGAAACGAAGACCCGTTGACAGGGGTTCGTAAAAAAACCTGGAATCGAACCCGGAGCCGATTATCTAGGGTTAATCCCGATACGGCGCACAACATTTCAAACACTTTACTTTGTTACAAAGGTGCAACACTTTGCAACCCGCGGACTTGGGTGTCCGTTCTAGAGTGGAAGGCCGTTTTGGCGATCCCTGTTAACCCGAGGCTGCCGGCACGTGATTCCGGCACACGAGGCAGGACGGGATGCCGGATTTTATCTCAAAATCGATCGCGAGCCCCTGGCCAAGGCAAGATTCGCGCAGCGCGACGCACGGCCTTGTTTACAATGCCGGATTATTCAGTCCGGGCGAACGTCGGCATGCGATCCAGCCGCCACGCTCAATCACCGAATCACCGCACGCATATTTTGGAATCTCTCACCCCTGCCCAGCGCAACGCCCACAACGCGAAGCTGTCGAGCTACGCGCACCGGCCGATCGCGTTCCTGTTCCGCTACATCCGCCTCCATCCCGCCGCGCACCTCATCGTGCTCTGCAGCGTGCTGGCCGCCGTCGGCTGCGCGCTCGGCTCGCAGTACGCGATCAAGCACCTGATCGACGTACTCGCGACCGGGCGCCATCACCCGGGCCCGCTGTGGAGCGCGTTCGCGCTGCTCGTCGGGCTGATCGCGGCCGACAACCTGCTGTGGCGCGTCGGCGGCTGGGTCGCCGCGCACACGTTCGTCGCAGTGACCGGCGACCTGCGGCGCGACCTGTTCCAGTACCTGATCGGCCATTCGCCGACGTATTACTCGGAGAAGCAGCCGGGCACGCTCGCGAGCCGCATCACGGCCACGTCGAACGCGGTCTACACGTCCGAGAACACGATGGCGTGGAACGTGCTGCCGCCGTGCATCGCGGTGATGGGCGCGATCCTGATGATCATCGTCGTCAATCCGCTGATGGCCGCCGGCCTGCTCGGCTGTTCGGCCGTGCTGTCCGTCATCCTGTTCAAGCTCGCCGGGCGCGGCTCGGCCCGTCACCATGCGTTCGCGGCGAAGGCCGCGGCGGTCGACGGCGAGCTCGTCGACGTGATCGGCAACATGGGGCTCGTGCGTGCGTTCGGCATGACGCTGCGCGAGCAGAAGCGCTTCGGCGCGACGGTCAAGGCCGAGATGGACGCGCGCCAGCAAAGCCTGCTCTATCTCGAAAAGCTGCGCCTGCTGCACGCGGTGATCACCGCGATGCTGTCGGCCGGCCTGCTCGGCTGGGCGCTGTGGCTGTGGGACCAGGGCCGCGCGACGTCGGGCGACATCGTGCTCGTCAGCTCGCTCGGCTTCACGATCCTGCACGGCACGCGCGACCTCGCGGTCGCGCTCGTCGACGTCACGCAGCACGTCGCGCGCCTGTCCGAGGCCGTGAAGACGCTGCTCGAGCCGCACGGGATGCCGGACCGCTCCGACGCGCAGCCGCTGACGGCCACCGGCGGCCGCGTCGACTTCGAGCGCGTGACGTTCGCGTACCCGCACCGCCGCGCGATCCTCGACCACTTCGATCTCCATATCGAACCGGGACAGCGCGTCGGCCTGATCGGCAAGTCGGGCGCCGGCAAGTCGACCGTGCTCGCGCTGCTGCAGCGCTTCTACGACACGCAGGACGGCGTCGTGAAGGTCGACGGCCAGGACGTGAAGACGATCACGCAGGACAGCCTGCGCCATGCGATCGCGCTCGTGCCGCAGGACATCTCGCTGCTGCACCGGACGATCTACGACAACATCGCGTACGGCCGCCCCGAGGCGACCCGCGACGAAGTGCTCGCCGCCGCGCGCGACGCACGCTGCGCGGAGTTCATCGAGGCGATGCCGGAAGGCTATGACACGATCGTCGGCGACCGCGGCGTCAAGCTGTCGGGCGGCCAGCGCCAGCGCATCGCGATTGCGCGCGCGATCCTGAAGGATGCGCCGATCCTGCTGCTCGACGAAGCGACGTCGGCACTCGACAGCGCGTCCGAGGAAGCCATCCAGAGCGCGCTCGACCGCCTGATGGTCGGTCGCACGGTGATCGCGATCGCGCACCGCCTGTCGACGCTGCGCAACTTCGACCGGATCATCGTGATGAGCAACGGCAAGGTGATCGACGACGGCCCGCCCGACGTGCTGCGCAACCGCCCCGGCCTGTACCGCGACCTGCTCGCGAAACAGCACGGCCGCCATCACGCGGCCCCCGACGGCAACACGCCGACCGGCGAGCGCGTGGCCTGACGCCGCCCGCATACGGCCGACAAAAAAAGCCGCAGTGCGTCACGCACTGCGGCTTTTTCATTGCGCCGGGAGCAGCCGGTCAGACGTGCTGCAAATCGCGCAGGAAGTTGTCGCGCCACACCGACACGTTGTTCTCGCGCAGTTGCGCGATCATGTCCGCGTAGCGCGCGCGCCGCTCGGCGAGCGGCATCGTCAGCGCCTGCGACAGCGCATCGGCCATCCCGTCGATGTCGATCGGATTGACGATCAGTGCGCCCGTCAGCTCGCGTGCAGCGCCCGCGAAACGCGACAGCACCAGCACGCCCGGATCGTCCGGGTTCTGCGCGGACACGTATTCCTTCGCGACGAGGTTCATCCCGTCGCGCAGCGGCGTCACGAAGCCCACGCGCGCAAGCCGGTACAGCGCGGCCAGCACCTGGCGGTCGTACTGGCGGTGAATGTAGAGGATCGGCGCCCAGTCGAGCTCCGCGTAGCGCCCGTTGATGCGCCCCGACTCCGCCTCCAGCTGCAGCCGGATGTCCTGGTACGCGCGCAGGTCCGCGCGCGTCGACGGTGCGATCTGCAGGAACGACACGCGGTTGCGGATCGACGCCTGGTGCTCGAGCAGCTTCTCGAATGCACGGAAACGCTCGACGAGCCCCTTCGAATAATCGAGCCGGTCGACGCTCATGATCAGCTGCCGCCCGCGCAGCGACGTCGCGAGCGTGCGCACGGCCTTTCCCTGCTCACCGGCCTGCGCGAGCGACGCGATCTCGTCCGGATACACGCCGATCGGATAGGCGGCCGCACGCAGCGTCTGGCCGAATGCGCGCACGCGCACCGTGTTGTACCCGTTGCGCTCGACCTCGCCGCCCGCTTCGAATTCGACGTAGTCGCAGAATGCGCGCAAGTCGGGTTCGGTCTGGAAGCCGAGCAGGTCGAACGCGCACAGCGACTCGACGAGCTCGCGGTGCGGCGGCACGTTGACGAGCACCTGAGCGGCCGGAAACGGGATGTGCAGGAAGAAGCCGATCCGGTTCTTCACGCCGGCATCGCGCAGCGCGCGCGCGAACGGGATCAGGTGATAGTCGTGCACCCAGATCACGTCGTCGTCCTGCAGCAGCGGCACGAGCTGCTGCGCGAGCCACACGTTGACGCGGCGGTAGCCGTCGAATTCGTGGCGGTCGTACTGGATCAGGTCCGCGCGGTAATGGAACGCGGGCCACAGCGTCGCGTTCGAGAAGCCACGGTAGTACTGGTCGTAATCGCGGCGCGCCAGCCCGACGGTCGCGAACGTCACGGGCCCGCGCTCCTCGACGTGGATCTGCGGCTGCGGCGCGCCGGACGCGACGACCTCGCCGCTCCAGCCGAACCACATGCCGCCCGTCTCCTTCAGTGCGTCATAGACGCCGATCGCCAGGCCGCCCGCCGCCGGTTCGCCTTCCGAAATCGGTGCGACGCGGTTTGAAACGATGATGAGCCGGCTCATGCGTGCGGCTGCCCCGCGCCGAGCCAGCGCGCGATCTGCTCATGCAGCGCGTCGACCGAGTCGAGCCGCATGCGGGCCGACGTCTCGCCCGCGCCGACCTTGATCGACAGGCCGCCGCGCGCATTGACCACCGCGAAGCCCTTCTCGTCGGTCAGGTCGTCGCCCGCGAACAGCGGCACGCGCCCCGCGAACGGCGGTTCGTCGAGGAACGCGGCCAGTGCGCGCCCCTTGTCGACGCCCTTCGGCTTGATCTCGAACACCATCTTGCCGGGCTGCAGCACGTACGCATCGGCATAGTCGGCCACGAGACGCTCGGCCGCTTCGCGCGCCGCCGCCTCGCGCTCGGGCGCGTTGCGGAAGTGCAGCGCGACGGCCGCGCCCTTGATTTCGAGCAGCATGCCCGGATGGCGGTCGACGACGCCCGCCAGCTCGCGCTCGATGCGCAGCAGGCGTTCGTCGTTGAAGCCGATGCGCTGCGTGTCGCCGTTCGCATCGCGGCGCTCCGCGCCGTGCAGGCCCGCGATCGGCAGGTCGGGCATCTTCAGGAACGTGTCGAGGTTGTCGATGCCGCGCCCCGACACGACCGCGACCGCGCCGTGCGTGCGGCGGCGCAGCTCGTCGAGCAGCGTCAGCAGCGACGGCGGAACGTGAATGCTGTCGGGAGTCGGCGCGAGTTCGACGAGCGTGCCGTCGAAATCGAAGAAGAACGCGGTATCGGTCAGGGACAGGGAAGCCGGAACGGATTGCATCGATTCGATAGTCTGAGGGCCGGCCGGCAAACGCAGGCCGCCACTGCGCGAATGGGTTTGTGCGCATCTTACCGCGCCTGCGCACCGAGATGGGCGAAACCGGTACGTCGCCGGCCTCGCGCTGCCGCCCGCGTCAACTGCGACATATTGCCCCGCTCGCCCGCCCCGTACGGGTTTCGAAAGGACGCGGGCGCGCGAATTGCGCTACAGTCGCAACCGCCTGCCGCGCGACGCATGGCATCGCGCCGGCCGGTATCTTTCCGACCGATCGAGCCCCAGGATGTCGTCTGCCCGTCCCGCGCCGCACCGGCGCTTCTCCCGCCTCATCCGCACGGCTGCGGCCCTCGCCGCCGCCGTGGCGCTCGCCGCGTGCACGCACGACGAGCCGCGCTGGAACCTGACCAACGTCACCGGCCACCTGCCCGACCTGTCGTTCACGCTCACGGGCGGCGACGGCCGCCCCGTCGGCGCCGATGCGTTCCACGGCCGCGTCGCGCTCGTCTACTTCGGCTACACGCACTGCCCCGATGTCTGCCCCGAAACGATGGCGCGGCTGATGGACGTGCTCGGCAAGCTCGGCCCGCAGGCCAACGACGTGCGCATCCTGTTCGTGTCGGTCGATCCCGCGCGCGACACGCCGCAGCTGATGCAGTCGTACGTCGCCGCGTTCGACGCCACGCACGCGCGCGGCCTGACCGGCACCGACGGCCAGATCGAATCGCTCGCGAAACGCTATCGCGTCGCGTACCAGATGGAAAAACGCGATCCGTCCGGCGGCTACGAAGTCACGCACAGCTCGGCCGTCTACATCTTCGACGCAACCGGACGCGCGCGCCTGCTCGCGACCGATCGCGATTCGCCCGACGCCATCGCCGCCGATGTGCGCCGGATCATCGACACCGCCTCACCGACCTGAATTCCGACATGAAGACGAAGACGACCCTCAAGACGTTCGCCCTCCTCGCCGCGCTGTGCGCCGGCGCCCAAGCGTATGCCGCCGGTGCGATCACCGCGCAGGGCGCATGGGTGCGCTGGCTGCCGAACAAGCTGCCGGCGGGCGGCTACGTGACGCTCGTGAACACTGGCGACAAGCCCGTCGATCTCGTCGACGTCGACAGTCCCGACTACGGGATGGCGATGCTGCACCAGACCGTGTCGAACGGCTCGACGCAGAAGATGGAAATGGTCGACAAGCTGACGATCCCCGCACGCGGCAAGGTCGACATCGCGCCAGGCAGCTATCACTTCATGCTCGAGGAGCCGAAGCACGCGATCAAGCCGGGCGACACCGTGCACCTGCGCCTGAAATTCTCCGACGGCGAAACCGTCGACGCACCGTTCGCCGTGAAGTCGCCGGCCCAGACGAAGTAAGCCGCGCGCGATGAACCTCCTGTACTGGCTCGATCCGTGGGAACCGTCGCCGACCGTCGTCATCGCGGTACTGGCGGCGGCCGTGCTGTTCGCGCGCGGCGCGAAGAAGGCGAAGGTGACGCCGCTGCGGCAGTTCTCGTTCTGGTTCGGGCTGACGGCGCTCTATATCGCGCTGCATACGCGGCTCGACTATTTCTTCGAGCACGAGTTCTTCCTGCACCGCGCGCAGCACCTCGTGCTGCACCACCTCGGGCCGTTCTTCATCGCGCTGTCGTATCCGGGCGCCGCGATCCGCGCGGGCATCCCGTTCAGCTGGCGGCAGCGCTTCGTGCGCCCCGCGCTCGCGTGGGCGCCCGTGCGCGCGACGCTCGACGTGGTGTTTCATCCGGTCGTCGCGGTCGTGCTGTTCGTCGGGCTGATCTATTTCTGGCTGCTGTCGCCGATCCACTTCATCGCGATGCTCGACTGGCGCCTCTATCGCGTGATGAACTGGAGCATGGTGATCGACGGGCTGCTGTTCTGGTGGCTGGTGGTCGATCCGCGGCCCGCGCCGCCCGCGCGGCTGTCGCCGGGCCGCCGGATCCTGATCGTCGTCGCGGCGATTCCGCCGCAGATCGCGCTCGGCGCGCTGATCTTCTTCACGCCGCACGAGCTGTATCCGATCTACTCGATCTGCGGCCGCGCGTTCACGTGGCTGAGCCCGCTGCGCGATCAGCAGATCGGCGGGCTGCTGCTGTGGATTCCGGGCTCGATGATGAGCGTGATCGGCGCGCTGATCGCGCTGCGGCACTGGCTGCGGCTGTCCGCGCGCGGCCGCCTGATCGGCGAACGCGCGGTGCGGCACGCGGACAAGCCGCCGGTGCCGCGCGCCGCGCACTGACCGCTGCGCGGCGCGGTGCGTCGCGCATCACGCGCGCGCGCTGCTCATCCACACGTGCGGGATGCCGTCCTCGTCGTGCACGTCCGAACTCGGCGTGAAGCCGAACGCCCCGTAGAAACGCTGCAAGTGAGCCTGCGCATGCAGGCTCACCGGCGTATCCGGCCACTGCGCGCGGATATGCTCGAGCGCGCGCGACAGCAGCCCGTTGCCGAGGCCCGCGCCACGAAACGCGGCGGTCGTCAGCACGCGGCCGATCCGCACGTCGGTGTGTTGCGCATCGGGCAGCAGCACGCGCAGATAGCCGGCCAGGCGGCCGGCCGGATCGAATGCGGC
This sequence comes from Burkholderia sp. BCC1972, assembly GCF_905339605.1. Classification (NCBI taxonomy): domain Bacteria; kingdom Pseudomonadati; phylum Pseudomonadota; class Betaproteobacteria; order Burkholderiales; family Burkholderiaceae; genus Burkholderia; species Burkholderia sp. BCC1972. Next base: position 78,564 of record NZ_CAJPGH010000024.1, read on the forward strand.
GAGGTGCCACGCGGCCTGGTCCGCGTCGTCGATGTCGCGATACACGCAGTTCTGCTCGACGACGAAAACGGCGCTGCGCGCCTCGAGGATCGAATAGACTTCGCGCGCCGTCAGCGCGTCGAAGGATTTCCAGCGCCAGTCGAGATCGGCGGCGTTCGGGGATGCGGCGGATGCGTTCATGTACGGCCCTGATTCAGGCGCGCCGGCCGGCGCGCGACAATCAACGATTATGCCTCCAAGCGCACATCGTGCGCGACCGCTTGCTCGCGCACGAAAAAAAGGCCCCGCATGGCGCGGGGCCTGTTCGTCATGCCGTCATGACCGTCATGCCGGCATCTGGCCGAAGCGGCCGCCGTTGAAGTCCTCGATCGCGGTACGGATCTCCGCTTGCGAGTTCATCACGAACGGCCCGTAGCCGACGACCGGCTCGTCGATCGGCTCGCCGCTCAGGATCAGCAGCTTCGCGTCGCCGTTTGCCTCGATCTCGACATCGCTGCCGTCGCGACCGAGTTGCACGAACTGCGCTTCGCGAGCGACCGTCTCGCCGTTCACCTGCACGGTGCCGCTCAGCACGACCACCGCGAGCGTGCGCCCTTCGGCGACCGGGAACCGCGCATGACCGCCTGCCACGAGCCGCACGTCCCACACGTCGATCGGCGTGTGCGTGCGGGCCGGGCCGCGTCGCCCGTCGAGTTCACCGGCGATGATCCGCGCACGCCCTGCCCCCTCCGGCAGCTCGACCACGGGGATGTCCGCGTTCAGCAGCGTCTGATAGCCGGGCGCGCCCATCTTGTCGGCGGCGGGCAGGTTCACCCACAGCTGGACCATCTCGAGCGCACCACCGCGCTTCGTAAACGCTTCCGAGTGGAATTCCTCATGGAGGATCCCGCTCGCGGCCGTCATCCATTGCACGTCGCCCGGGCCGATCACGCCGCCTGCGCCGGTCGAGTCGCGGTGTGCGACTTCGCCGTCATAGACGATCGTCACCGTTTCGAACCCGCGGTGCGGATGCTGGCCGACGCCGCGCGGCGCCGTGGCCGGCTCGAACGTTGCGGGGCCTGCGTAATCGAGCAGCAGGAACGGGCTCAGGTGCGTGCCGTGAGACTGGTAGCTGAACATCGAACGCACCGGGAAACCGTCGCCGACCCAATGGCCGCGCGGCGCACTGTACACACCCTGGATCTTCTTCATTGCCTTCTCCGAATTGCGGCGAAACACGTGTTTCGCATCCATGAGTAGCAATATAGAGGTGGAACGATCGATCCGGTAGACTGCCGAAATCGCACTCAGCGTTCTATTTCATGAACGATAAAGCACGGGATCTGAACGATCTCTACTACTTCGTGCAGGTCGTCGAACACGGCGGCTTCGCGCCGGCGGGGCGTGCGCTGGACATGCCGAAATCGAAGCTCAGCCGCCGCATCGCGCTGCTCGAGGCGCGGCTCGGCATGCGGCTGATCCAGCGTTCGACACGCCGTTTCACGGTCACCGACGTCGGCCAGACCTACTACGCGCACTGCCGCGCGATGCTCGTCGAGGCCGATGCGGCCGACGAGGCGATCGCGCTGCTGCACGAGGAGCCGCGCGGCATCGTGCGCGTCAGCTGCCCGATCGTGCTGCTCGATTCGCTGGTCGGTGCGATGATTGCCGCGTTCATGGCCGCGTGCCCGCGTGTCGAGATTCATCTGGAAGCGACCAACCGGCGTGTCGACGTGGTCGGCGAAGGCATCGACGTCGCGATCCGCGTGCGCCCGCCGCCGCTCGAAGACAGCGATCTCGCGCTGCGCGTGCTGGCCGAGCGCGGCCAGTGCCTCGTCGCGAGCCCTGCACTGCTGCGCGAGCACGGCGCGCCGGCCGTTCCCGCCGATCTCACGCGCCTGCCGAGCCTCGATCACGGCGTGCCGCAGTCCACCCACGTGTGGCGGCTGCGCGGGCCCGATGGCGCGCACGCGGAAATCCATCACCAGCCGCGCTTCGTGACGGGCGGCATGCTCGCGCTGCGCGCGGCGGCCGTCGCCGGTGTCGGCGTCGTGCAGTTGCCGACGATGATGGTGCGCGACGAGGTCGCGCGCGGCGAACTGGTCACCGTGCTGCCGGACTGGGCGCCGCGCCGCGAGATCGTGCACGCGGTGTTCGCGTCGCGCCGGGGGTTGCTGCCTGCGGTGCGCGCGCTGCTCGACTTCCTCGCGGAACGGTTTGCCGAACTCGAACCCGACTGAGCACTGCAGACCGCGCGCGCGTGCCGTAGACTGCGGTACGCGCCACGCGCATTTTCACAACCCTTATCGCTTTCCCGCCATGTTCACGCTGTCCAACGACCCCAACGCCTCCAAGGCCGATCAATACGCGACGCTCGTCGAGCAGGCGCGCGCGCTCGTCGAGTCGGAACGCGACCTGACGGCAAACGCGGCGAATTTCTCCGCGCTCGTCTATCACTCGCTCGATCGCCTCAACTGGGCCGGTTTCTACTTCTTCGACGGCACCGAGCTCGTCGTCGGCCCGTTCCAGGGCAAGCCCGCCTGCGTGCGCATCGCGCTCGGCAGGGGCGTGTGCGGCACGGCCGCGCGGACGCGCGAGACGCAGGTCGTGCGCGACGTGCATGAATTTCCCGGCCATATCGCGTGCGACGCGGCCTCGGAATCGGAGATCGTCGTCCCGCTGGTGGCCGGCGACGGCACGCTGATCGGCGTGTGGGACGTCGACAGCCCGGTCGCCGCGCGCTTCGACGACGAGGACCGCAAAGGCATGGAAGCGCTGTGCCGGGTGTTCGTCGAACACGCGTGGCAGAAGGCGCGCGGCTGAGCCTCCCCGCACCGTTCGCCGCACACGACACGGGCCCCGCGAAGGGGCCCGTTTCATTGCAGCGCTGCGCCGCCGCGTGCGGCGGCTGCCGGCGTCAGGCCGCGTGCGTGCCCGACAGCGCAGTGAACGCCTGCGGCTTCGCGTCCTCGGTCAGCACCTCGAAGCCCGTTTCCGTCACCACGACCATGTGCTCCCATTGCGCGGACAGCGAATGGTCCTTCGTGACGACCGTCCAGCCGTCGGCCAGCACGCGCGTGTCGCGCTTGCCCGCGTTGAGCATCGGCTCGATCGTGAAGATCATCCCCGGCCGTAGCGGCACGCCGGTATCCGGCCGGCCGTAGTGCAGCACTTGCGGCTCGTCGTGATAGACGTCGCCGATGCCGTGCCCGCAATACTCGCGCACCACACTGAACCCTTCTCGATGCGCGACCTGCTGGATCGCATAGCCGACGTCGCCGAGCGTCGCACCCGGACGCACCGCGCGGATGCCCGCGTGCATCGCCTCGTAGGTCGCCGCGACGAGGCGCCGCGCGAGTTCGTTCGGTTCGCCGACGAAATACATGCGGCTCGTGTCGCCGAACCAGCCGTCCTTGATCACCGCGATGTCGAGGTTCACGATGTCGCCGTCGCGCATCGGCCGCGACGTCGGAATGCCGTGACAGACCACGTGGTTGACCGACGTGCACAGCGTCTTCGGATAGCCGTGGTAACCGATGTTCGCGGGAATCGCGCCGAGTTCGTCGACGATGTATTCGCGGCAGCGCGCATCCAGCTCGTCGGTGGTCACGCCCGGCTTCACGTGCTCGGTGATCATCGTCAGCACCTGCGACGCGAGCTTCGCGGCTTCGCGCGACTTGGCGATTTCCGCGGCGCCGCGGATCGGGATGTCTCGCCTCGCCATTACGCCACCTGCTCGATGTGCTGCGCGACCGGCTCCGCCGGCCCCACGTCGCCGCCCCGCGCTTCTGCCTCGATCAACATCTTGCAGATGTCGCCGTAGGACAGCGCCGGGTTGAGTTCCGCCAGCATCCCGACGCGCAGCCAGTGTTCGGCCTGCGCGTTGATCGAACGGCTCAGCGCCGTGCTCGTCGAGCGCAGCCGTTCATGCATGTGCTCGGAAATCTTGATGATGCCCATATATCCCCAATTAAACGAAACGTAGCTGTTTCGTATATTACGCCGCGTGCGCCGGTCGGGCAAGCCGTCCGCGTCCCGCCTCCCCCCTTCGGCCAGCCGCCTCGAATGCCGTTGACATCGAATTCCAGTTTGCTGGAAAATAAATCCATCATGAAAGAATTAACGATCACCGCGGCCGACGACACCGGTATCAACGAGCGCATCGCGCGGCGCGTGCGCGACCTGCGCACCGTTCGAGGCTACACGCTCGATGCGCTGGCCGCGCGCTCCGGCGTCAGCCGTTCGATGATCTCGCTCATCGAACGTGCATCGGCCAGCCCGACGGCCGTCGTGCTCGACAAGCTCGCGGCCGGCCTTGGCGTGTCGCTGGCCGGACTGTTCGGCGGCGACCAGGCCGACACACCCGTGCAGCCGCTGTCCCGGCGTGCGCAGCAGGCCGAGTGGCGCGATCCGGCGTCCGGCTATGTGCGGCGCAACCTCTCCCCGGCCGGCTGGCCGTCGCCGATCCAGCTCGTCGAAGTCGATTTCCCGCCCGGCGCGCGCGTCGCGTACGACAGCGGTGGGCGCGAAAGCGCGCTGCATCAGCAGGTGTGGGTCGTCAGCGGCCGCGTCGACGTCACGTTCGGCGATGCGCTTCACGAACTTCACGAAGGCGACTGCCTGGCCATGCGGCTCGACCAGCCGCTGATCTTCAGCAATCCGTCACCGCATCCCGCACGCTATGTCGTCGTGATCTGCGATGCGTCCGCCGCTGCCGGCGTGCGGAGCGCGTAATGCACGCGTCGTGCGCATGCCCCGTTCAACATCACCAGGAACCCGTATGAATTCCCCGAAACAGCACGACGACGTGCGCCTGATCGATTGCAGCGAGGCCGAGCACGCAGCGGCCATCCTCGCGATCCTGAACGACGCGATCGCGAACTCGACCGCGCTGTACGACTACCGGCCGCGTCCGCCGGAAGCAATGGTCACGTGGTTCGCGACGAAGCGCGCGGGCGGGTTTCCGGTCGTCGGCGCCGTCGACGAAGCGGGCACGCTGCTCGGTTTCGCGAGCTGGGGCACGTTCCGCGCGTTCCCCGCGTTCAAGTACACGGTCGAACACAGCGTCTATGTGCGCAGCGACCAGCGCGGTCGCGGGCTCGGCGAGCTGCTGCTGCGCGAAGTCGTCCGGCGTGCGCGCGACGCGCAGGTGCACGTGCTGGTCGGCTGCATCGACGCGACCAATGCCGGGAGCATCGCACTGCATACGAAACTGGGATTCGTGCACGCGGGCACGATCACGGAGGCGGGATTCAAGTTCGGCCGCTGGCTCGATGCGGCGTTCTATCAGTTGAAGCTCGAGACGCCGGCGCAGCCGGTGGATGGCTGATCGACCGGAGGCCGTCGCATGCGCGATGCACGGCGGCCGCAAAGCAACGCTGAAAAAAGAAAAGCCCCGCCGAAGCGGGGCTTTTTCTGGAGGCGCGAGCCGGAGTCGAACCGGCCTAAACGGCTTTGCAGGCCGCTGCATAACCGCTTTGCTATCGCGCCAAAAGCGGACTGTCCGGATGCCGTGAGGCAAGCGACAGATTCTTATTCGAGGACGGGAGGTCCATCAAATAAAAAGGGAAGCTTGGCTTCCCCATTACTTGGAGCGGGAGACGAGTCTCGAACTCGCGACCTCAACCTTGGCAAGGTTGCGCTCTACCAACTGAGCTACTCCCGCATTGTCCTGCATCTGCAGCGCTTCGCCGACCAACACGCTGCCAGAAAAATCTGGAGCGGGAGACGAGTCTCGAACTCGCGACCTCAACCTTGGCAAGGTTGCGCTCTACCAACTGAGCTACTCCCGCATGTGTCCTGCATCTGCAGCGCTTTGCCGACCAACACGCTGCCAGAAAAATCTGGAGCGGGAGACGAGTCTCGAACTCGCGACCTCAACCTTGGCAAGGTTGCGCTCTACCAACTGAGCTACTCCCGCGTATTGCTGCGCCACTGCTTCCCCGTCACACACTTACTTCGTCGTGCAGCGGAGAAGCGAGATTATGTCGAAGGCACATTCGTGTGTCAAGGGCTTTTCCAGCCCTTTTTACAAAAACTGCGTCGACCGATCGCGAGACGCCCTCCCTCACGCACCGCCGCGCTCACGAATCTGCGGCCATGCGAGCTTCATGTAGTACAGCATCGACCAGATCGTCAGCACCGCCGCGAGATACATCAGCCACTCGCCCCACACGCGCGTGTCGATCGTCACGACGCCGAGCGGCAGCGGCCCGTAGAACAGCAACATCGGGATCGCGACCATCTGGCACGCGGTCTTGAACTTGCCGAGCTGGTTCACCGCGACGCTCTTCGACGCGCCGATCTGCGCCATCCACTCACGCAGCGCCGAAATCGCGATCTCGCGACCGACGATCACGAGCGCGATTGCCGCGTCGACCCGCGAAATCTGCACGAGGATCAGCAGCGCGGCCGTCACCATCAGCTTGTCCGCCACCGGATCGAGAAAGGCGCCGAACGACGACGTCTGGTTCCACTTGCGTGCGAGATAGCCGTCGAACCAGTCGGTCAGCGCCGCGAGGATGAAGATCGCCGCCGCCGCGAGATTGCGGTGCGCGCCGCCCATCACCGTGTCCGGCAGATAGAACACGCCGACGACGAGCGGAATCAGCACGATCCGTACCCACGTCAGGAAAATCGGGAAATTGAACGGCATGGCATGCGGGACAGTAAAGGATTCGCAATTGTGCCGTGTCGACCGGCCTGCCACAAGAACGCGACAAAGCGCTCACGGCAGCTGGCCGCACGGCCATGTCAGTGAAGCTCAGTGAAGCTGCCTGTAGATCTGTTCGGCGAGTGCGTGCGAGATGCCTTCGACGCTCGCGAGCTCCTCGACGCTCGCGGCCACCACGCCGCGCAATCCGCCGAACCGCGCGAGCAGCCGCTGCCGGCGCTTCGCGCCCACGCCTTCGAGCTCCTCGAGCCGCGACGTCTGGCGCGCCTTCGCCCGCTTCGCCCGCATGCCGGTGATCGCGAAGCGGTGCGCCTCGTCGCGGATCTGCGCGACGAGCATCAGCGCGGCGCTTTCCTTGCCGAGTTCGAGCGGCGCGCGGCCGTCCGCGAACACGAGCGTCTCGAGGCCGACCTTGCGCCCCTCGCCTTTCGCGACGCCGACCAGCATCGACGTGTCGAGCCCCAGCTCGGTGAACACCTGGCGCGCGATTTCGACCTGACCCTTGCCGCCGTCGATCAGCACGATGTTCGGCAACAGGCTCGACGCCTCGGCCTGGCGCGTCGACTCGCCGTCGATACCGGCCGCTTCGTCCACCGCGGCCGCCTGCGCGGCCTGCTCGACCATCTTCTCGTAGCGGCGCGTGAGCACCTGCCGCATCGCCGCGTAGTCGTCGCCCGGCGTGATGCCCGTGATGTTGTAGCGGCGGTACTCGCCCGACTGCATCTTGTGATGGTGGTAGACGACGCACGACGCCTGCGTCGCCTCGCCCATCGTATGGCTGATGTCGAAGCACTCGATCCGCAGCGTCGCGAGGTCGTCGCAGTCGTAGCCGAGCGTTTCCGCCAGCGCGCGCGTACGCGCCTGCTGCGAGCCCTGTTCGGACAGCAGCCGCATGAGCGCGATCTGCGCATTCTGTTCGGCCATCGACAGCCACGCACGCCGCTGCCCCTGCGGCTGCCGCACCAGCGACACCTTGTGGCCGGCCTGCTCCGACAGCAGTTCGAGCAGGTCGCGGCTCGCGGGCGCATGGCTGACGACGAGCACCGACGGCACGCGGTTGCCGAGATAGTGCTGCGCGATGAACGCGTCGAGCACCTCGGCCTCGACCGACGCCGCCGCGCCGCCTCGCGCGCTGCCGGCTTCTTCCGCAGGCTGGTCGGGCACCGCCGCGACAGTCACGCCGGTTGCATCGGCCGCTTCCGACGCTTCGGCCTCGTCGCCCAGACCGCCTTCGGCCAGCGTCAGCGCACTTTCGACGTGCGTCGGGAAATACGCCTTGTCGCCGAGATGCCGGCCGCCGCGCACCATCGCGAGATTCACGCACACGCGCCCGCCCTGCGCGACGACGGCGAGAATGTCGACGTCGCTGTCGCTGCCGACCTCGATCGCCTGCTGGTGCAGCACCGTCGCGAGCGAACTCATCTGGTTGCGCACGGCCGCCGCCTGCTCGAATTTCAGCTCGGCCGCGAATGCGTGCATCTTCTGCTCGAGCTCCTTCATCACTTCGGACTGCCGGCCGAGCAGGAACCGCGCGGCGTTCGACACGTCGACCGCGTAATCCTCGGCGGAGATCGCGCCGACGCACGGCGCCGTGCAGCGCCCGATCTGGTGCAGCAGGCACGGCCGCGTGCGGTTGTTGAAGACCGAATCCTCGCAGGTCCGCAACTGGAACACGCGCTGCAGGATCTGGATGCTCTCGCGCACGGCCCACGCGCTCGGGAACGGCCCGAAATACTGGTTCTGCTTGTCGACCGACCCGCGGTAGTAGGCCATCCGCGGAAAGCGGTGCGCGGTGAGCTTCAGGTACGGGTACGACTTGTCGTCGCGAAACAGGATGTTGTAGCGCGGCGCGAGCGCCTTGATCAGGTTGTTCTCGAGCAGCAGCGCCTCGGCTTCCGAGCGCGTGACGGTCGTCTCGATGCGCGCGATGCGCGTGACCATCATCGCGATGCGCGGCGACAGCTGGGTCTTCGTGAAATAGCTCGATACGCGCTTCTTCAGGTCGCGCGCCTTGCCGACATACAGCACGGCACCCGCCGCATCGTAATAACGATAGACACCGGGCATGTGCGGCAACTGCGCGAGGATCTTCTTCGGTTCGAACGGGGTATCGGAGGCTTCTGGGGCTGTCATGCGTGATCCGGGCGCCTTGTAACGCGGAACGGGTCCATTAGAATCGCCAGTTTAGAGCATTCACCGGCCCGCTTCGATGCCACGCACCACCGCTGCCCCACTCTCCACCGCGCCGCTCGCGCCGGGCGAACCGATCGCCTGCGACCTCTTCTGCACCGTCATCGACAATTTCGGCGACATCGGCGTGTGCTGGCGCGTCGCGCGCCAGCTCGCACACGAGCACGGCTGGCAGGTTCGACTGTTCGTCGACGACCTGCGCACGTTCGCCCGCCTGCTGCCGGCGGTCGACCCCGACGCCGGGCGGCAGACGGTCGACACGATCGTGATCGAGCACTGGCATGCGGAAGTCGGCGACGCGCTGGAGATCGCCGATGTCGTGATCGAGGCGTTCGCGTGCGAGCTGCCCGGCGCGTATCTCGCGGCGATGGCGCGCCGCGAGCGCCGCCCCGTATGGATCAACCTCGAATACCTGAGCGCCGAGGACTGGGTCGCCGATTTCCACCTGCGGCCGTCGCCCCATCCGCGCTACCCGCTGCTGAAGACGTTCTTTTTCCCGGGCCTGTCGGCCGGCACGGGCGGCGTGCCGAAGGAGCACGACCTCGACGCGCGCCGGACGGCCTTCGATACCGACACCGCGGCGCGCGCCGCGTGGTGGCAGCGCGCGACCGGCGGCGCGCCGCCGGCGCCCGGCACGACGGTCGTCAGCCTGTTCGCGTACGAGAACCCGGCCGTCGACGCGCTGCTCGCGCAATGGCGCGACGGCCCGTCGCCGGTCGTCGCGCTCGTGCCGGCCGGCCGCCTGTCGCCGGCCGTCGCGCGCTTTTTCGGGGTCGAGTCGTTCGCGGCGGGCACCCACGCGCGCGCCGGCAATCTGGTCGCCCACGGGCTCGCATTCGTCCCGCAGGCCGACTACGATCCACTGCTGTGGGCGGCCGACATCAATTTCGTGCGCGGCGAGGATTCGTTCGTCCGCGCGCAGTGGGCGCGCAAGCCGTTCGTATGGCACATCTACCCGCAGGCCGACGACGTGCACCTGCCGAAGCTCGATGCCGCGCTCGCACACCTGTCGGCCGGCCTCGCCGACGCGCCGCGCGCCGCGCTCGAGCGGTTCTGGCATGCGTGGAACGGCGCCGGCACGCCCGACTGGGCCGATTTCTGGCAACACCGCGCCGCACTGGACGCGAATGCGGCCCGCTGGGCCGATGCGCTCGCGGCCGTCGGCGATCTCGCCGGAAAGCTGGCGGAATACGCAAAATCTCAGTTAAAATAAGCGGTTATCCGACGGCCGACCACGCAAGCGCTCGCTTTTGGCGCCCAACGGAACGCGTCTGCTTGCGCCGTCAGCCGTTGTGCAACGCTCAGGCACCTATTTATTTGATTTGATCAGGACAGTTTTTTATGAAAACCGCACAGGAACTCCGCGTAGGCAACGTCGTGCAGATCGGCAACGATGCCTGGGTCATCGCCAAGGCCGAATACAACAAGTCGGGCCGTAACTCCGCCGTCGTCAAGATGAAGATGAAGAACCTGCTGACGAACGCAGGTCAGGAATCGGTCTACAAGGCCGACGACAAGTTCGACGTCGTCGTGCTCGACCGCAAAGAAGTGACGTACTCGTACTTCGCCGATCCGATGTACGTGTTCATGGACGCCGACTACAACCAGTTCGAAGTCGAAGCCGAAATGATGGGCGAAGCGCTGAACTACCTCGAAGACGGCATGGCTTGCGAAGTCGTGTTCTACAACGAGAAGGCGATCTCGGTCGAACTGCCGACGGTCCTCGTTCGCGAAATCACCTACACGGAACCGGCCGTCAAGGGCGACACGTCGTCGGGCAAGGTGCTGAAGAACGCCAAGCTCGCAACGGGCTTCGAACTGCAAGTGCCGCTGTTCTGCAACACCGGCGACAAGATCGAAATCGATACGCGTACGAACGAATACCGCAGCCGCGCGTAATCGTCAGCGATACCCGCATCGAACAAAGCGCCCTTCGGGGCGCTTTTTGTTTGTCTGGCGCCAACAGCGGGCTGGGATCGAGCCGCATAAGAAGCACAAAATCCACCGGTAAAGATATTCAATTTGTATCATCGGTAACTGTTTTATAGCGCCGGAGAAATAATGAGCGTTCCGCGTTCGGCGGGGCATAAAATCAGTTTTTAATCTGACATGCGGCTGCGGCTCCGAAGGCCGACAGCCCGCCTCTCTTGACTCGACTCGCGTCCACCATGCCACACGCCCTGATTGTCGAAGACGATCCCAACAGTCTCTCCGGCCTCACCGCGCTGCTTGCCGCAGACGGCTTCTCGGTCGACACGGCCACGTCGCTCGCCGAAGCGCGCACGGCGCTTGGCCGCTCGATTCCCGATGTCGTCCTCGTCGACCTGAACCTGCCGGACGGCAGCGGCTTCGACCTGCTCCAGCACCTGCCGCAGCAACAGCCGAACGGCTCGTTGCCCGTCATCGTGCTGACGGGCAACGCAACGGTCGAGAGCGCCATCGAGGGCCTGCGTCACGGCATCTGGGACTACCTGCTGAAGCCGATCAACATCCCGCGCCTGCGCAGCCTGCTCGCGCGGATCCCGCGCCCGTACGAACTGATCGACGAAGTGCAGTCGCTGCGCGCGTCGCTGCGCCATCTCGGCCGCTTCGGCGCACTGGTCGGCCGCAGCGACGCGATGCAGCACGTGTACGACATGATCGAGCACAACGCGCGCACCGAAACCGCCGTGCTGTTCTCCGGCGAAGCCGGGACCGGCAAGAAGCTGGCTGCGCGCACGCTGCACGACCTGAGCCGGCGCCGCAAGGGGCCGTTCGTGTCGTTCGATTGCCGGACAATCGCGCAGGCCGGCCGGCACGGCGCGTCGCTCGACAGCGTGCTGTTCGGCCACGAGCGCGGCGCATTCGACGGCGCCGAGCGCCGCGAATCGGGCCTGTTCGAACAGGCCGGCGGCGGCACGCTGTTCCTCGACGAGATCACCGCGCTGCCGCTCGTGTTGCAGGAAGCACTGCTGCACGCGCTCGATTCACAGAACTTCATGCGGATCGGCGGCACGAGCTCGATCACGAGCGATTTCCGGCTGATCGCAACGACGCGCCGCCCGGCGCGCGAAGCGGTCGCGAACGGCACGCTGCGCGAGGATCTGTGGTTGCGCCTCGATGCGGCGTCGATCACGATGCCGCCGCTGCGCGAGCGCGACGGCGACGCGCTCGCGATCGCGGACGCGCAGATCGACGAACTGAACCGCGAAGCGCGCGCCACCGGCCGCAGCACGACCGACAAGCGCGCGGCGCCGGGCTTCGTGCGCGAATGCCTGTCCTACGAATGGCCCGGCAACGTGCGCGAACTGCAGGAGCGCGTGCGCTTCGCGTACGACGCGTCCGGCGATTTCATCGAGACGCTGCGCGCAGGCGAGCCGAGCTTCTCCGCCGGCGCTGCGCTGAACGGCAGCAGCGTGCAGATCAAGGTCGGCACGCCGCTGTCCGACGTCGAGGACCTGCTGATCCGTGCAACGCTCGACGCGGTCGGCGGCACGCGTCACCGTGCGGCCACGCTGCTCGGCATCAGCCCGAAGACGCTGTACAACAAGCTGCAGCGGATGAAGGTGAACTGAGCGGGCGCCCGTGAATGCGGGCACTGGTCGGGTTTGACCGTTAGTTGCGTAATGACCCAACGCGCCGACTGTCCGCTTCGCCGCTGTCGCAACCCATGAAAAAGCCGCGCAATCGCGCGGCTTCTTGTTTTGGTGCGCGGTACGACGCGCACCGCGCCATGCCCTACCCGCTTACGCCAGTGCGCTTTTCAGCAGCGCCTGCGCCTGCAGATACTCGGGCTGCGCGATCAGCTTGTCCCACTTGAGCGCCTTGCCGCGTGCACGCATCCGCTTGATGCGCCGCGCCGACTCGGCCGACTGCTGCGCCTTCAGCCCGTTCAGTACGACCTCGGCCGCCTCCGGCTGGTTGCAGACGAGCACCATGTCGCAACCGGCGGCGAGTGCCGCATCGGCTGCCTGCGTGAGCGTGCCGCCTTCGCGGGCGGCCTCCATCGACAGGTCGTCGCTGAAGATCGCACCCGCGAAGCCGAGCTTGCCGCGCAGGATGTCCTGCAGCCACACGCGCGAGAATCCGGCCGGCCGCTTGTCGACCTGCGTATAGATCACGTGCGCGGGAATCACCGCGGACAGCGACAGGCCGAGCCAGTCGTACGGCGCGACGTCCTGCTTGAGGATCGCGTCGAGCGTGCGGTCGTCGGTCGGCAGCGCGACGTGCGAATCGGCTTCCGCGAAACCATGCCCCGGGAAATGCTTGCCGCAGTTCGCCATGCCGGCGAGCGACAGCCCGTGGTTCAGGCTCTTCGCGAGCAGCGTGACGACGCGCGCATCGCGATGGAACGCGCGATCGCCGATCACCTTCGAGTGCCCGTAGTCGAGGTCGAGCACGGGCGTGAAGCTCATGTCGATCCCGCAGGCGCGCAATTCGGCCGCCAGGATATAGCCGACGGCGGTCGCGACTTTCGTCGCGAGCAGCACGTCGCGATCCCACAGCTCGCCGAGGCGGCGCATCGCGGGCAGCACCGTGAAGCCGTCCGTGCGGAACCGCTGCACGCGCCCGCCTTCATGATCGACGGCGATCAGGATGTCTTCGCGCACCGCGCGGATCGAGTCGGTCAGCGCGGTCAGCTGCGCGCGATTCTGGAAGTGCCGCGCGAACAGGATCACGCCGCCGGTATTCGGATGCGCAAGGCGCCGCGCATCGTCGCGCGACAGGGCCGTGCCGACGACGTCGAGCATGACCGGGCCGGGAGTCGTTTTCATCGAATCGGAAAATCCGTCAGGAGGAGGTTCGGGAAACAGGTGCGGGTGCGGCGTCCGTCTCGGCGATCACGAACGACACCGCGTAGTCGCGTTCGTCGCTGACCGTCACGCGCGCCGTGATGCCGCGCGCGGCCAGCCAGTCGGCCAGCTCGCCCGACGCGACCACATACGGCTCGCCGCTCGGGTGGTTGAGCGTCTGCAGTGCGCGCCACGTCATCGGCCAGTGCATGCCGAGCCCGATCGCCTTCGAGAACGCTTCCTTCGCGGAAAAGCGCGTCGCGAGAAACGCGATGCCGCGCGCCTCGGAGCGGGCGCGGCGCGCATGGAACACGCGCAGTTCGTCGGGGCCCAGCACTTTCTCGGCAAACCGGCCGCCCGTGCGTTCGAGCACGGCCGCGACGCGGCTCACCTGGGCGATGTCGGTGCCGATGCCGTAGATCGCCATGCCGGTACCTTCAGCGCGCGGCGCCGTGCAGCGCGGCGACGCGGGCGGCGACCATGATCGCCTTCATCTCGCGCACCGCGTTGTCCCAGCCCGCGAAGATCGCGTGCGCGACGATCGCGTGGCCGATGTTCAGCTCGACGATGCCGTCGATCGCGGCGATCTGCTGCACGTTCGTGTAATGCAGCCCGTGCCCCGCATTGACCTTCAGGCCAAGCTGCGCACCGGCCTGCACGCCCGCGACGATGCGCTCGTACTCGCGCTGCTGTTCGGCTTCGTCGTGCGCTTCGGCGTAGCGGCCCGTGTGCAGCTCGATCACCGGCGCGCCTGCTTCGTGCGCGGCGCGGATCTGCGTCTCGTCCGGATCGATGAACAGCGACACGCGCACGCCGACGTCGGCCAGCTGCTTGCACGCCGCACGCACGGACTCGAAGTGGCCGGCGACGTCGAGACCGCCTTCGGTCGTCAGTTCCTCGCGCTTCTCCGGCACGAGGCACGCGTCGTGCGGACGCACCTCGCATGCGATGTCGAGCATCTCGGCCGTCACTGCGCATTCGAGGTTCATGCGCGTCTTCAGCAGCGGGCGCAGCTCGCGCACGTCCGCGTCGACGATGTGGCGACGATCCTCGCGCAGGTGCAGCGTGATCGCATCCGCACCGGCCTCTTCGGCGGCGAGCGCCGCACGGATCGGATCGGGATAGGTCGTGCCGCGCACATTGCGCAGCGTCGCGACGTGGTCGATGTTCACGCCGAGGTCGATGGCGGTGGGCGTTGTCAGGAAGAAGCTCATAGGTTTTGCAGGTCGATCAGGATCTGACGCGTGGCAAGCGGCGTACCGCCGAGATAGGTGTTCAGCAGGAAGCGCATCAGCGTCTTGCTTTGCGCGACCGTCTGGGCTCGATGGTAATCGTCCTGCTCCATGTCGAGCAACGTCTGTCCGGCGATCACCGGCCAGTGCGACGGCACGTCGTCGTCCGCATTGCGCACGCCGCGCTCGGGATCGAACACGTAGCGGCGGTCGGGCTCGACCGCGCGGCGCGCGACCGTGCGGTTCAGCGCCATCGCATAGCCGGTCTCGCGCAACAGCACGCGCTCGAACGAGCGCAGCACCTGCACCGCCGGTTCGCCGTGCGCGAGGCGCGTGAGCGTCAGCACATAGTGATTGAACAGCGGCGGCTGGGGATCCTCGCGCGCGCAGAATTTCACGAGCAGCTCGTTCGCGTAGAAACCGCACAGCAACCCGTCGCCGCCGAGCGGCAGCATGCCGCCGACCCACTCGGCGCCCGTGAGCGTGCGCACTTCGGATTTGCCGGACCACGACAGCAGCAACGGCTGGAACGTCTGCAGCACGCCGCGCAGCGCGGAGTGCGGGCGCTTCGCACCCTTCGCGACGAGCGCGAGCCGGCCGTGATCGCGCGTCAGCACGTCGACGATCAGGCTCGTTTCGCGATACGGATAGCTGTGCAGCACGAACGCCGGCTGCTCGGCGACGCGGAAATCGGACGTGCGAGACGTCGCGCGCCGCGCCTTGCGCGGCGGTTCGGGCGGCGCCGGCAGCGGCGCGTCGTTCGCGCCGGCCGTCACCGCGTCTTCAGTCGACGTCAGCGCGTCATTCGTACCCATAGGCGCGCAGTCCGGCCTCGTTGTCGGCCCAGCCGCTCCTCACCTTCACGAAGGTCTCGAGGTACACGGGGCCGTCGAACAGCTTTTCCATGTCCATCCGCGCCTCGGTGCTGATCTGCTTGAGCTTCTCGCCCTTCTTGCCGATCACCATCGCCTTGTGCGAATCGCGTTCGACGAGGATCGTCGCGAAGATGCGCTTCAGCCGCCCTTCCTCCTCGAACTTGTCGATCACGACGGTGCTCGTGTACGGCAGCTCGTCGCCGGTCCAGCGGAACACTTTCTCGCGCAGGATTTCAGCCGCGAGGAAGCGCGAGCTGCGGTCGGTCAGCTCGTCCTCGCCGTAGATCGGCGCGCCTTCCGGCAGGTACGGCTTGATCGTCTCGAGCAGGCGCTTGATGTCGTCCGGCTGCTGCGCCGACAGCGGCACGAGCTCGGCGAATTCGCGCAGCGCGTTCATTTTCTGCATGAACGGATACAGCGTGGCCTTGTCGGCCACACGGTCGATCTTGTTCGTGATCAGCAGCGTCGGCATGCCGGGCGGGATCAGGTCGAGCACCTTCTGGTCGTCGGGCCCGAAGCGGCCGGCCTCGATCACGAACAGGATCACGTCGACCGACGTCAGCGTCGACGTGACCGCGCGGTTCAGCGAACGGTTCAGCGCGGTGCTGTGACGGGTCTGGAAGCCCGGCGTGTCGACGAACACGAATTGCGCGTCGTCGAACGTGTTGATGCCGGTGATGCGGTGGCGCGTCGTCTGCGCCTTGCGCGACGTGATGCTGATCTTCTGGCCGACGAGTGCGTTCATCAACGTCGACTTGCCGACGTTCGGGCGGCCCACGATCGCGATCATGCCGCAACGGAAACCGGTAGGAGCGGGAGTGTTCATATCGTTTGGGAGACAGGTTCGGAAACGGCCGCGCGGCGCGCGGCACGATCGCTGGGCAATTCAGTGGTCGGCATCGGCCACGCGCGCCTGCGCGGCAGCGAGGCTCGCGCCGCCCGGCGGCGTCTCGGCGTCCGGTGCCGCGGCGTCGCGCGCCCGCGCGGTCGGGCGCGCAGCGGGGTCGGATCCGGCGGAAGACTTGTCGGCGGACGAGGATGCCGGATCGGCGGCCTGGCCGGCCGGCTTGTCGGTTACACGCGGCGTGGCCTCGACGGGCTTTTCCGCGGCCTTGTCGGACCGCTCGGCCGGCTTGTCAGCTGCCTTGTCGGGCGCCGGCTTCGCCGCCCGTTCGCCCTTGTCGGCAGCCGTCTCGACATGCGCCGCGCGAATCGCGGCCATCGGCGCGACGGCCGGCTCGGCGCCGGTCGCAGCGGTTGCCGCGGGCGCCGCACCGGCGGCCGCCCTGGCCTCGCGTGCAGCCGCGCGTTCCTTCCGCTCGGGCGAGCGCAGATCGAGCGCTTCCTGCACGCCCTTCACGCCCGGCACGATTTCAGGTTCGACATGCTTCGACCCGCGCGCGTTTTTCGACCGTTTCGGCTTCGCGGCCAGCATCGGCGCGGCGGCCATCACCTCGTCGAGCGCCTTCTTCGCGGCGGCCTGCTCGGCCGCGCGCCGGCTCGCGCCGGAACCCGAGACCTTCACGTCCAGCTTCGGCACCGTGCATTCGACCTCGAACTGCTGATTGTGCGCTGCACCATGCGTCGCGACGACCGTGTAGGTCGGCAGGGCGATCTTGTGCCCCTGCAGGTACTCCTGCAGCAGCGTCTTCGCATCCTTGCCGAGCGTGCGCGGATCGATGTGGTCGAGAATCGGGATATAGAGGCGCTTGATGACCCCTTGGGCGGCTTCGAAGCCGCCATCGAGGAACACGGCCCCGATGATGGCTTCGAACGCGTCCGCGAGGATCGACGGGCGACGGAACCCGCCGCTGCGCAACTCGCCCTCGCCCAGCCGCAGGCCGTCCGAGATATTCAGGGCCTGAGCAATTTCGTACAGCGACTGCTGTTTGACGAGGTTGGCGCGTACGCGCGACAGGTCACCTTCGTCCAGCTTGCCGAAACGCTGGAACAAAAGGGCGGCCACCGCGCAATTCAGAACGGAATCGCCGAGAAACTCGAGCCGTTCGTTGTGCGTGGCACTGTGACTGCGATGGGTCAAAGCCTGGCGCAACAATTCCGCATTGCGAAATTCGTAGCGCAGCCGGCTTTCCAACTGGGATGAGGGCATGTGCAGGAGTATAACGCGGGCGCCCGGTCGGGCCGAAACGGCACGGCCGGACACGAAAAGGCGTGACGAGGCGGTGTTACCGCCGGTTCTTAAAGTAGTTCGGCAATACGCGACGCGGCCCGTGCGTCGCGTATTGCGTGCGAATCGACTGCGATCAGTTGAAGGAACCGATGCGCTTCAGGTCGCCGAAGTTCATCCAGATGAAGAACGCGCGGCCGACGATGTTCTGGTCCGGCACGAAACCCCAGTAGCGGCTGTCCGCACTGTTGTCGCGGTTGTCGCCCATCATGAAGTAGTGACCGGGCGGCACCTTGCAGATCACGCCGCGGCTGTTGTACGTGCAATTGTCGCGATACGGATAGTCGTAGGCACCCATCACGAACGGCGGCACGGCCGGGTTGTTGAGGATCGCGTTCTTCTTGTTGCCGATCGTTTCTTCGAACTGCTTCGCGTAATTCTGGCGCTCGTCGTCGAAGAAATCCGGCAGCGGCGTTTCGGGCACCGGCTGGCCGTTGATCGTGAGCTGCTTGTCCTGGTATGCAACCGTGTCGCCCGGCAGGCCGATCACGCGCTTGATGTAGTCGACCGACTCGTCCTTCGGATAACGGAACACGACGACGTCGCCGCGCGACAGCGGGCTGCCCTGCGTGATCTTCGTGTTCGTGACCGGCAGGCGCAGCCCGTATTCGAACTTGTTGACGAGGATGAAGTCGCCGACGAGCAGCGTCGGCACCATCGAGCCCGACGGAATCTTGAACGGCTCGACGACGAACGAGCGCACGACGAACACCGCGAGAATCACCGGGAAGAAGCTCGCGGTGTACTCGAGCCACCACGGCTGGCGCAGCTTTTCGTCACGCAGCTTCGAGCGCGTCTGCACCGCGTTTTCATCCGCGAAACGCTTGTCGATGCGCGACTGCTGGCGATCGAACTCCTCGATCGCCGAGTCGGCCGCCTTGCGTCGCCGCGGCAGGAACACCAGTTTGTCCAGCACCCACGCTACGCCCGTCACGATGACGAGCACAAAAAGAATCAGCGCAAAATTCATGAAAGGAACAGTCCTGTTATTTGTCTTCGACGCGCAAGATCGCAAGGAACGCTTCCTGCGGGATCTCGACCGAACCCACCTGCTTCATCCGTTTCTTGCCTTCTTTCTGCTTCTCGAGCAGTTTCTTCTTCCGCGTGATGTCGCCGCCGTAGCACTTCGCGAGCACGTTCTTGCGCAGCGCCTTGATGTTCTCGCGTGCGACGATGTGCGCGCCGATCGCGGCCTGGATCGCCACGTCGTACATCTGGCGCGGGATGATCTCGCGCATCTTCGCGGCCACCTCGCGGCCACGGTATTGCGACTGCGACCGGTGCACGATGATAGACAGCGCATCGACCTTGTCGCCGTTGATCAGCATGTCGACCTTCACGACGTCCGACGAACGGTATTCCTTGAACTCGTAGTCCATCGACGCATAGCCGCGCGACACCGACTTCAGGCGATCGAAGAAGTCGAGCACGATCTCGGCCATCGGGATCTCGTACGTGAGCTGCACCTGGCGGCCGTGATACTGCATGTTGATCTGCGAGCCGCGCTTCTGCTCGCACAGCGTGATCACCGAGCCGACGTAGTCCTGCGGCATGTACAGGTTCACGGTGACGATCGGCTCGCGGACTTCGCCGATGCGGCCGGGTTCCGGCATCTTCGCCGGGTTCTCGACCATGATCGTCGTGCCGTCGCTCTGCACGACCTCGTAGACGACCGTCGGCGCGGTCGTGATGAGGTCCATGTCGAACTCGCGCTCGAGCCGCTCCTGCACGATTTCCATGTGCAGCAGCCCGAGGAAGCCGCAGCGGAAACCGAAGCCGAGTGCCTGCGACACTTCCGGCTCGTACTGCAGCGACGCGTCGTTCAGCTTCAGCTTCTCGAGCGACTCGCGCAGCGCGTCGTACTGGTTCGCCTCGACCGGATACAGGCCCGCGAACACCTGCGGCTTCACTTCCTTGAAGCCCGGCAGCGGTTCGGCCGCGGCCTTGGTCGCGTGCGTGACGGTGTCGCCGACCTTCGCGGCCGTCAGTTCCTTGATGCCGGCGATGATGAAGCCCACCTGCCCGGCCGACAGCGAGTCGAGATTGCGCGACTTCGGCGTGAACACGCCGACGTGCTCGACCGGATACTGCGCGCCGGTCGCCATCATCTTGATCTTGTCCTTCGGACGCAGCGTGCCGTTGACGATACGCACGAGCATCACGACGCCGACGTAGTTGTCGAACCACGAATCGATGATCAGCGCCTGCAGCGGCGCGGCCGGATCGCCCTTCGGCGGCGGCACCTTCGCGATCAGCGACTCGAGCACGTCTTCGACGCCGAGCCCCGTCTTCGCGCTGCAGCGCGTCGCGTCGGTCGCGTCGATGCCGATCACGTCCTCGATCTCCTCGATCGCGTTCTCGGGGTTCGCGGCCGGCAGGTCGATCTTGTTCAGCACGGGCACGACCTCGACGCCGAGCTCGATCGCCGTGTAGCAGTTCGCGACCGTCTGCGCCTCGACGCCCTGGCTGGCATCGACCACCAGCAGCGCGCCTTCGCACGCGGACAGCGAACGGCTGACTTCGTACGAGAAGTCGACGTGCCCCGGCGTGTCGATCAGGTTCAGGTTGTAGACCTTGCCGTCGCGCGCGCGATAGGACAATGCCGCCGTCTGCGCCTTGATCGTGATGCCGCGCTCGCGCTCGATATCCATCGAGTCGAGCACCTGCGCTTCCATTTCACGGTCGGCGAGGCCGCCGCATACCTGGATGATGCGATCCGCGAGTGTCGACTTGCCATGGTCGATGTGCGCGATGATCGAGAAATTGCGAATATGATCCATTCAGTGCCGATCAAGCGAAAAAGGCGCGCTCGACGACTGCGGAGCACGCCTTGTGTAAGTCGGTGAAAAAACGGCTTATTTTAGCCGAAAAGGCTTACGACGGGCGGTATTTCGGACGCCGGGCCGCGCCACGGCCCGCCGGGCCGGCCCCGCGCAAGGCGACGCCGGCTGGCAGCTGGACGGGCTCAGCGCCGCGCCGCCAGCGCGTCGCGCACCCGCGCGTCGTCGAACCGGTGGCGGCACACTTCCGCGCCGTCCAGCATCAGCACGGGCACGTCCTCGTCGTAACGGGCGACCAGCGCCGCATCGGTATCGATGTCGACGTAATCGACCGCGACGCCGAATTCGGCCGCCACCGGCGCCAGTGCGTCGCGCATGTCGTCGCACAGGTGGCACCAGCCGCGGCCGTAGAGCGTGAACATCGGCGCGTTACTTCTGCTGGCGCGGCCGCACGGGCACGAACTGCGTGTTGTCGCCACGCCGCACGAGCACCGCGACCGCCTTCTGCGGATCGAGCTGTGCCGTCACGTCGGCGAACTGCTTCGCGCTCGTGATGTCGGTGTCGCCGACGCGCAGCACGATGTCGCCGCGCTGCAGGCCCGCACGGGCGGCCGGACCGTCGACGCCGTCGACCTGCACGCCGCCCTTCAGCTTCAGCGTCTTCAGCTGGTCGGCCGTCAGGTCGCTGACCGTCAGGCCGAGCGAATTGGTCTGGCGCGGCTTCTGCGGCGTGTTCTTGCGCTGCTCGGCCTTCGCCGTCGATTCGGCCGGCGTTTCGGCGATCGTGATCGGCAGATCGCGTGCCTGACCCTTGCGCCACACGCTGACCGTCGCCTTCGTGCCGGGCTTCGTGTCGCCGACCATGCGCGGCAGGTCCGACGCCGCGTCGACCGAACGGCCGTTGAACTTCAGGATAATGTCGCCCGGCTGGATGCCCGCCTTGTCGGCCGGCCCGCCCGGCTCGACGCTGCTGACGAGCGCGCCTTCGGCCTTCGGCAGCCCGATCGAATCGGCCACGTCCTTCGTCACCTCGCCGATCGCGACCGCGATCCGGCCGCGCGTGACCTTGCCGGTCGCCTTCAGCTGGTCGGCCACGCGCATCGCCTCGTCGATCGGAATCGCGAACGAGATGCCCATGAAGCCGCCGGTACGGCTGTAGATCTGCGAGTTGATGCCGATCACCTCGCCCTGCATGTTGATCAGCGGGCCGCCCGAGTTGCCGGGGTTCACGGCGACGTCGGTCTGGATGAACGGCAGGTAGTCGCCCGTGTTGCGGCTCTTCGAGCTGACGATGCCGGCCGTCACCGTGTTGTCGAGGCCGAACGGCGAACCGATCGCGACGACCCACTCGCCGACGCGCACCTTGTTCGAATCGCCGACCGCGACGACCGGCAGGTTCGATGCCTGGATCTTGACGACCGCGACGTCCGTGCGATCGTCGACGCCGATCAGCTTCGCCTTGAATTCGCGCTTGTCGGTCAGCGTCACGTAGATGGTGTCCGCATCGTCGACGACGTGCGCATTGGTCATCACGTAGCCGTCGGCCGACACGATGAAGCCCGAGCCCACGCCGCGGTTCTGCTCGGTGTCGGGCGGATTGTCCGGCGCCGGCGCGTTCTTCGGGTTACTGCCGTTGCCGCCGCCGTTGCCGGGCGCCTGCGGCAGCGGAATGCCGAAGAAGCGCCGGAAGAATTCCGACATGTCGCCGTTGTCGAACCCCGGCGGGAGCATGCCGCGCGGGCCGCTGCTCGTCGGCACGTTGGCGGTGGTCCGGATGTTCACGACGGCCGGTCCGACCTTTTCGACGAGGTCGGCGAAATCGGGCAGGCTGGCGGCGGGAGCCGTCACTGCGAACGCGGTATGCGGCACGAGCGGCAGGCAGGCAGACAACGCCGCCGCCGCGAGCCATTTGCGCAGCGTGAGTTTCATCATGTCGGAAGCCGTAGCGTTACTTGGAAGCCTTGTATTCTATGGCAGACGCAAACTGCTGCAACGTCGCCGGCGGCACTTCGCCGAGCACGGTGATCCAGTAGTCGCCGCGGCGCTTCACGAGAACGTTCGTTGCACCGGTGCTGCCCGCGCCTTCCTTGCGCGTATTCTTTTCGGCCGGCTCGATGAAAACCGAGATCGTCGCGAGGCCATCGGTGAAGACGGCCTGATCGACCGCGATCGGCGGCTCGCCCGCGTCGCGCGCAGCCATCGGCCGGCGCACTTCACGAATCTTCTGGAAGCCGGCCACACTCGGTGCGAGCTGCCAGCCCTGCGCTTCCATGTCGACCGTCGCGACCGGCGGGCGCACGACCGTCCAGCCGCTCAGGTTGCGCATGCCGGCCGCGATCGCGGCCTTGTCGCCGCTCGCGCCGCCCGCCTGCAGCTGGGAGAACGCAATCTGCTCGAGCACGTGATCGTTCGCATCGAGCGTCTGCGAACGCAGCAGCAGCCCGGTGCGCGCGTCGGCCCACAGCTTGTACGTGAAGCGGTATGCATCCTTCGGCACGAGCTCGACGACCTGCGCGTCGATCCCGGCCACGCGGTCCTTGCCGAGCGACTTCGCGTCGTAGACGGACATCACGTGCTCGCCGCTCGCGCCGAGCAGCGCGGGGAACGAGTCGCGCGTCTGACGGCGCTCGACCACGCACAGCTTGCGCTCGGGCACGAACGTGTACAGCTCGTCGTTGTGCCGCAGCAGCTTGCGCGGCTTGCCGTCGAGCGTCTCGATCCGCTCGAATTCACCGTCGCGGGACGCGACGTGCGCGATGCGCGACGACTGGACATACCCGCCGCGCTGGTAGACGAACGTGCCTTCGTAGCTCTGCTGCTGCGCCGCCTGCTGGACGCGGTCGAGCCAGTCTGCCGCGCCCTTGCGGGTCGCGACGGGATCGTCCGGTTGCTGGGCG
Organism: Burkholderia sp. BCC1972; assembly: GCF_905339605.1. Classification (NCBI taxonomy): domain Bacteria; kingdom Pseudomonadati; phylum Pseudomonadota; class Betaproteobacteria; order Burkholderiales; family Burkholderiaceae; genus Burkholderia; species Burkholderia sp. BCC1972. Next base: position 102,150 of record NZ_CAJPGH010000024.1, read on the forward strand.
CTGGCAGGAAGGGATTGAACGGACAACAGGGCGGCTGCGCAAAGCAGGAGGGCCGGCAGCCGCTTCCATCCGGAGATGGCGTGATTCAACTGCAATGTCCGCATCGGGTTTATTGGCCTGGCGTGGTGGTCACGGCTGCGCGGATCAGCGGCATCGAACCCGTGACGACGGGCTGCTGCGCGAATTGCTGGTGCGCTTCAAGATATTGGTCGAGGCTCGCGTCGCGAATGATGTTGACGTCCTGCAGGCCCGGCTGGGCCGATGCCTGCGCCACCGTCACGCGCTGCAGGTTGCCGCCCTGCTGCGCACCGGCCGACGCGACCTGGACGGCGCCCGGGGCACCGGCCGTCTGCATCTGCGGGACGACGATCCACGTCAGCGTGGCCGCCGCGGCCGCGACCGCGAACGCAGGCACGACGCGCCGGCGCAGCGACAGCAGCTTGCGCGCGACCGGCGCGGCCGCCGGCGCGAGCAGGTGCGGCTCGCTTTCGAGCGCAGCCGACATGCGCGCGGTGAACGCGACGCTCAGTGCGGGCGACAGCGCGAGCTCGTCCGAGCGCAGCGCATCGCCGATCAGGTGGTAATGGGCCCACGCAGCGCGATCCGCGCGGTCGAGCTCAGCCAGAAACTGCCCGTGTTCCGGGCCATCGAACATTTCGCCGTCGACCAGCGCGGAAAGGCGCTCGCCGCGCGAGCACGCTTGCGATTGCGTATTGACCGACCCCATGATGCTCCCCATCTTGCACACCCCGTCGTGACTTCACGACTCTAACCGTAACTAGACCCCGACCCGCGTCGTTCCACCCTTGGCGCTTACCAGCGCTTGCCTTCGGGCGTATCGAGCAGCGGACGCAATTTGGCAGCGATTGCTTCGCGCGCACGGAAGATCCGCGACCGGACCGTCCCGATCGGACAGCCCATCATTTCCGCGATCTCTTCGTAGCTCAGGCCCTCGATCTCGCGCAGCGTGATTGCCTGGCGCAGTTCTTCGGGCAGCAGAGCCATTGCAGCGTTGACCGTCTCGGCAATCTGCTTGCTCATCAACATCGACTCAGGCGTGTTGATATCCCTTAGTTGGTCTGCATCGGAGAAAGTTTCCGCTTCCTCCGCATCGGCCTCGGTCGAAGTCGGCGCCCGGCGGCCTTGCGTCGCAAGGTAGTTCTTCGCCGTGTTGACGGCAATTCGGTACAACCACGTATAGAACGCCGATTCGCCGCGAAATTGCGGCAGCGCACGATACGCCTTGATGAACGCGTCCTGGGCCACATCCTCGACCTCGGCGGGATCCCGCACGAGGCGCGAGATCAGCCGAATGATCTTCCGGTGGTATTTGGAGACCAGGAGTTCGAACGCCGCCTTGTCGCCCTTCTGTACGCGCTCGACCAGAGCCTGATCGATTTCTTTTTCACTCACCTGACAAATCCGTTAACTAGGGATGCAACGCGGAGCGTTATTGTAGCGTTCCGGCGCCGGCCGCTGGTTACGGTCGGTAACCATGCCGCCGTCATGCCCGCCCCGCCGCGCCCGCGGTTCTCGCCAGCACGGACAGCGCGCTGAACGATGCCGCGTCGAGCGCATCGGCCGGAATCAGCAGCGGCCGGGCCCGCCGGGCGCCCTGCCCGACCGACAGCACCAGCAGCAGGCTGCTCCAGTGCGCATGGCCCGTCACGCGGCCGCGGGCCAGCAACCGCCCGGTGCGGCCAAACGCCGCAATCTCCCCGAACGCATCGATCCGCAGCTCGGCCGGCAACCGGCGGGCACAAGCCCGCGCCGCGCATACGGCCAGCAGGGCGGCCGTCACGGCCGACACGCCTGCGCCGGCGGCAGCGCCCGCGCGCGGCGCCCAAAACAGGTATGCCGACGCGGCAGCCGACGCGACGAATGCGGCCAGCAGGAGATACGACACGGCCGAGGCCCGCAACGCAAAGCGCTGCGGACGCCCGGCCGGAGCATCGAATGGACTCGTCAAGCGATTCGACGTCAGACGCGCTTGAACACCAGCGTGCCGTTGGTCCCGCCGAAGCCGAAGTTGTTCTTCACGGCGACGTCGATCTTCATGTCACGCGCGGTGTTCGCGCAGTAATCGAGATCGCACTCGGGGTCCTGGTTGAAGATGTTGATGGTCGGCGGCGACACGTTGTTGTGCAGCGCCAGCACCGTGAACACCGATTCGAGGCCGCCCGCGCCACCCAGGAGGTGGCCCGTCATCGACTTCGTGGAGTTGACCACCATCTTGTACGCGTGCTCGCCGAAGGCCGCCTTCACCGCGTCGGACTCGTTCTTGTCGCCCAGCGGCGTCGACGTGCCATGCGCGTTCAGGTACTGGACCTCGTCGGGGTTCACGCCGGCGTCGCGCAGTGCCGCGACCATGCAGCGGCGCGGGCCGTCCATGTTCGGCGCGGTCATGTGGTACGCGTCGCCCGTCATGCCGAAGCCCGAGACTTCCGCGTAGATCTTCGCGCCGCGCGCCTTCGCCGCCTCGTACTCCTCGAGCACCATCACGCCGGAACCCTCGCCCAGCACGAAGCCGTCGCGGTCCTTGTCCCACGGACGCGACGCGGTAGCCGGATCGTCGTTGCGGGTCGACAGCGCGCGTGCTGCCGCGAAACCGCCGATGCCGAGCGGCGACACCGTCGATTCGGCGCCGCCCGCGACCATCACGTCGGCGTCGCCGGCCTGGATCAGGCGCGCGGCGAGGCCGATGCTGTGCAGGCCGGTCGTGCAGGCCGTCACGGCCGCGAGGTTCGGGCCCTTCAGGCCGAACATGATGCTCAGGTGGCCCGAGATCATGTTGATGATCGAACCCGGCACGAAGAACGGCGAAATCCGGCGCGCGCCGCGATCGACGTAGGTCTGGTGCGTATCTTCGATCATCGGCAGGCCGCCGATGCCGGAACCGACCAGCACGCCGATGCGTTCCGCATTGGCTTCAGTCACTTCCAGCCCGCTGTCCCGGAAGGCCTGGACGCCGGCGGCGATGCCGTAATGGATGAACGTATCCATGTTCCGGGCTTCCTTCGCCGGGATGTACTCCTCGGCGCTGAAACCCTTCACTTCGCCCGCGAAATGGCAGGCGAGGTTCGACGCATCGAACTTCGTGACGGTGGCGATGCCGGACTTGCCGGCGACGAGATTGGCCCAGCCGTCGGCAACACTATTGCCAACAGGCGAAATCAGCCCCAGGCCTGTAACGACAACACGACGGCGGCTCACGGTAACCTCTTTTCCATTATTGGATGACAAAAACAAAAGCCACAGTGGCCACAGGAACCAGCCCTGCGAGCCCTGTGGCTGTTAGTCCGTCCGGCGCGAAGCCGGCAGGATGGCGCGTCAATCGCGAAGATCGCGGCGACGTGGCGGACAAGCGCGAAAGGCGCTTACGCCTTGACGTTTGCGCGAGCGTAGTCGATCGCTTGCTGAACGGTCGTGATCTTCTCTGCTTCTTCGTCCGGGATTTCCATGCCGAACTCGTCTTCCAGAGCCATCACCAGCTCGACCGTATCGAGCGAGTCGGCGCCCAGATCGTTCACGAACGAAGCTTCGTTCTTGATCTCGGCTTCCGCGACGCCCAGTTGTTCAGCGACGATCTTCTTGACACGTTGTTCGATGTTGTCCATTACCCCTCCGAGGGAAAGTTCAGATTTACAAGTGCGCGCATTTTATCAGGTTTGCTGACGCCAAAACGCGCGTTGGCTTGATGGTCGATCAAGCGCCGATCCGCCTGAAAATCGGGATACGGCGCGGATGGTAAACGAAAACCGTTACGACATGTACATGCCGCCGTTCACGTGCAGCGTCGTGCCGGTGATATAACCGGCCTGCGGCGATGCGAGGAACGCGACGGCATGGGCGATGTCTTCCGGGCTGCCGAGGCGGCCGAGCGGAATCTGGGTCTTGAGCGCGGCCTGCTGTTCTTCCGGCAGCGTCTTCGTCATGTCGGTATCGATGAAGCCCGGCGCGACGCAGTTCACGGTGATGCCGCGGCTGCCGATCTCGCGCGCGAGCGCACGCGTCATGCCCGCCACGCCGGCCTTCGCGGCCGCGTAGTTGACCTGACCCGGGTTGCCGGCCGAACCGACCACCGACGTGATGTTGATGATACGGCCGCCGCGCGCCTTCATCATCGGGCGCAGCACCGCGCGCGACAGGCGGAACACCGACTTCAGGTTGGTGTCGATCACCGCGTCCCAGTCCTCGTCCTTCATCCGCATCGCGAGCTGGTCCTGCGTGATGCCCGCGTTGTTGACAAGCACGTTCAGCGCGCCGAATTCCTTCACGGTCGCATCGATCAGCGCCTCGGCGGCGGCTGCGTCGTTGACGTTCAGCACCGCGCCGCGGCCCGTGACGCCCGCTTCCGCGAATGCCGCGGTGATCGCGGCGGCGCCCGCTTCGCTCGTCGCCGTGCCGATCACCGTCGCGCCCAGGCGCGCGAGTTCGAGCGCGATCGAACGGCCGATGCCGCGCGACGCGCCGGTCACGATCGCGACCTGTTTATCGAGAGTCTTGTCCATGAATCGAATATCCGTTTCTTGGGAAAAGGCGCCGCGTCAGGCGGTCACCAGCTTGAGCGCTTCGTCGAGCGACGCCGGATCGAACACCGACGCACCCGTCAGGTTGCCGTCGATGCGCTTCGTCAGGCCGGTGAGCACCTTGCCCGGACCGCATTCGATCACGTGCGTGACGCCGGTACCGGCGATGTGCTGCACGCACTCGACCCAGCGCACCGGGCCGGCGGCCTGGCGCACCAGCGCGTCCTTGATCGCGGCCGGATCGCTGATCACGGCCACGTCGATGTTGTTCACGACCGGAATCTGCGGCGCCTTCACGTCGACGTTCGCGAGATAGTCGCGCAGCTGGTCCGACGCCGGCTTGAGCAGCGACGAATGGAACGGCGCCGACACCGGCAGCGGCAGCGCGCGCTTCGCGCCCTTCGCCTTCGCGATCTCGCATGCCTTTTCGACCGCGGCCTTGCTGCCTGCGATCACGACCTGCGCGGGCGCATTGAAGTTCACCGCTTCGACGACGCCCGCTTCCGCAGCCTCGGCGCACACCGCGCGCACCGTATCGTCGTCGAGGCCCAGGATCGCGGCCATGCCGCCCTGGCCGACCGGCACGGCCGTCTGCATCGCCTGCGCACGGAAGCGCACGAGCGGCACGGCGTCCTTGAACGCGAGCGCACCCGCGGCGACGAGCGCCGTATATTCGCCGAGGCTGTGGCCGGCGACGATCGACGGCGCCGGACCGCCTGCCTGCTGCCACGCGCGGTAGCATGCATAGGCGGCCGTCAGCATCACGGGCTGCGTATTGGTGGTCAGGTTCAGCTCTTCGGCCGGGCCTTCGGCGATCAGCTTGCCGAGATCCTGATTGAGTGCATCGGACGCTTCCTGAAGCGTCTCGCGCACGACGGCCAGATCGGCGAATGCGTTGAGCATGCCGATTGCCTGCGAGCCCTGCCCCGGAAAAACGAATGCAAATTTCATATCGTCCCCAATTGAATCGATTCGGACGGCGCGCACGAACGGCGCGCCGATGGGATCCGCGCGCAGCGGTCGCGCGCCGCGGATCAGAAGCGGAAGACCGACGCGCCCCAGGTGAAGCCGCCGCCGACGCCTTCGATCAGCACGTGCTGGCCACGCTGGATGCGACCGTCGCGCACCGCGGTATCGAGCGCCAGCGGGATCGACGCGGCCGACGTGTTGCCGTGCTGGTCGACCGTCACGACCATGCGCTCCTGCGGCAGGCCGAGCTTGCGGCAGGTACTGGTCATGATGCGGATGTTGGCCTGGTGCGGAATCAGCCAGTCGATCTGCTCGGGCGCGAGATTCGCCTTCGCGAGCGCCTCGATCGCGACCTTTTCGAGCACGTTGACCGCGAGCTTGAACACGGCCTGCCCGTCCATGTACAGGAACGCGCTGCCCTCGATCACGCCGCGGTTGACGTTACCCGGCGTGCAGAGGATGTGCGAATAGCTGCCGTCCGCATGCAGCGCGCTGCCGAGCACGCCCGGCTCTTCCGATGCGGACAGGATCACCGCGCCCGCGCCGTCGCCGAACAGCACGCAGGTCGTGCGGTCCTTGAAGTCGAGAATGCGCGAGAACGTCTCCGCACCGACCACGAGCGCCGTACGGTGCTGGCCGCTGCGGATGAAGCTGTCGGCCGTCGCCATGGCATATGCGAAGCCCGAACACACGGCCTGCACGTCGAATGCCGCGCCGCCGTTCTTGATGCCGAGCTTGTTCTGCAGCAGGCACGCGGTGCTCGGGAACACGAAATCGGGGGTCGAAGTCGCGACGATGATCAGGTCGATCGACTGCGGATCGACACCGGCCGCCTCGATCGCACGACGCGACGCCTCGAGCGCGAGATCGCTCGTCGTGACGTCCGGTGCGGCGAAATGGCGCGCATGGATGCCCGTGCGCGCAACGATCCACTCATCGCTCGTCTCGATGCCTTCCTTCGCAAGACGATCGGCCAGCTGCTGGTTCGTGACGCGGTCGGGCGGCAGGTAGCTGCCCGTGCCGAGCACGCGGGAATAGAGAGTCGATTGGGCCATTTATGCTTTAGAGGATTGCGCAGCGGAAGGTTCGGCGTGATGGCCTGCGGCCGGGCTTGCCTGGCCCGCGCCGCCCGCGTCGTGTTCGCCGTCGCCGAGCGACACCGAATTATCCGCCATCGCGCGCGCGAGGCGCTCCAGCACGCCGTTTTTGACGGCATCATACCCGCGTTTGATCGCCCACTCAAACGCGTAGGCGTCGGCCGAACCGTGGCTCTTGATCACGAGGCTCTTCAGCCCCAGCAGCGCCGCGCCGTTGTACTGGCGATGGTCGACGCGCTTCTTGAAACGCATCAGCACCGGCAGCGCGAGCAGCGCCATCAGCTTCGACATCAGCGAACGGCCGAACTCCTCGCGGATGATGTCGGACAGCATCTGCGCGAGCCCTTCCGACGTCTTCAGCGCGACGTTGCCGACGAAGCCGTCGCACACGATCACGTCGACGGTGCCCTTGTAGATGTCGTTGCCTTCCACGTTGCCGCGGAAATTGAGCGTACTGGCGCGCAGCAGTTCGCCTGCGCGCTTGATCGTCTCGTTGCCCTTGATGACCTCTTCGCCGATGTTCAGCAGGCCGATCGTCGGGCGATCCTTGCCTTCGAGCGCGGCCACCAGCGCGTGCCCCATCTCCGCGAACTGCAGCAGGTGCTGCGGCTCGCAGTCGACGTTCGCGCCGAGGTCCAGCATCATCGTATAGCCGGTCGGGTTCGGCAGCGCGAACGCGATCGCAGGCCGCTCGATGCCGGGCAGCGTCTTGAGTACGTAACGGGAAACCGCCATCAGCGCGCCGGTATTGCCGGCGGAGATACAGGCCTGCGCCGCGCCATCCTTGACGTGGTTGAGCGCGACACGCATCGAAGAATCCTTCTTCTTGCGCAGCGCCACTTCGACAGGGTCGTCCATCGCCACGACTTCGGTGGCGGGAACGATGGTCAGCGCGGGATCGTCGAGGGCTTTCAGCTTCTTCAACTGAGCGCGGATCGCGCTTTCGATGCCGACGAGCATCAGGTGCGCATCGGGATGCGCGCGGACGAACTTGACTGCCGCGGGAACGGTCACGGACGGGCCGTGGTCGCCTCCCATGCAATCGATAGTGAGCTTTACGGTCATGGAATGCGACGAATTTCAGGCACAAAAAAGCGGCAGTTGAATGCCGCCTTTTTGTTGCGCCAGGAAAGTGTCAAGCGAACCAGTTGTCACGCGAACGGCGAGCGTAGCGCGCAACGCGTGACTTGACGCTTAGTCGTTCTTCGTCTTGACGACTTTCTTGCCGCGATAGTAGCCGTTCGGGCTGACGTGGTGACGCAGATGCACTTCACCCGTGCTCGGCTCGACTGCCAGCGGCGCTGCCGTCAGGAAATCGTGCGAACGATGCATGCCGCGCTTCGACGGCGACTTCTTGTTTTGCTGGACTGCCATGACTAACTCCTAAATAATTTTCCGGATTCTAACACAGCCCGATCCGGCGCTTAACTACCCTGGCCCAAAGCCCTTACGCCTTCCCGCGCCACAACTGCTTAGTGTTTCTTGGTGCCGTCACCGTCCTTCTTCAACGCTTGCAGCGCTGCGAACGGATTCGGCCGTTTGCCTTCGTCCCCGGCTTCGTCGGACTCCTCGTCCGTCTCTTCCGCGGGACCGCTCGCACCCGACACGAGGCTTTCGTGGACTGCCGGGCAAACCTCGTGCTTGGGCACGAGCGGCAACGAAAGCAGCAATTCCTCTTCGATCAAGTCGACGAGATCGAACTGGCGTGAGCCCACGATCACATCGGCTTCATCGTCGTCGAGCGGAAATTCTTCAGCCTCTTCTTCGGTCGCGACGACCCGGTACGTCATGTCGACGTCGAACGTCTGGTCGTACGGGGTCATGCAGCGCTGGCACGTGAGCCAAGCATGGCCATGCACCGCGAGGCGCAGGTACGGCTGCTGCCCATCGGCGCCATCGTCCTGCAATTCCTTCTGCGTGAACCCTTCCGCCTGCCAGGTGAAGACCGTGTCGCGATCTGGCGCGTCCGCCGGCACTTCGTTTAACATGCGCGGCAGTTGCGAGAGGCGCACCGCTCCTGCTGCCTGCCGCCCGCTGCGGGCGAACTCGAACAGGTCGACCGCGTGCGGGTCAAGCGCCGCCGCAGGTTTGCCAGAAGAAGTGTTCATGTGCGCTCCTGCCTACAGGCTGACTTGCGAATCCGGCTTGCTACCGCTCGCGTACGGCTCATCCGCGGATGACGTACTTTACTTCCGAAGACCCGGCAGGCGCCATCACAACGAAAGCCTGCCGACGAAAAGCGGGAAAGCATACCTGTTTTACCTTTTGCGGTCAATCACTTAAGCTTGCGTCCGCGCAACGCCGCGCCACACCTGAAGACTCACCGATCCAACCGACCATGCCGGATACCGTTTGCCGCCCGCCGCGGCTGATTCTCGCCTCCAGTTCCCGTTACCGCCGCGCGCTCCTCGAGCGCCTCGGCGTGCCGTTCGACGTCGTGTCGCCCGATCTCGACGAAACCCCGCTCGACGGCGAAACGCCGGCCGCGACCGCGCTGCGCCTCGCCGGCGCGAAAGCGCGCGCCGTCGCCGCGACGATCGACGCGCCGGACGGCGTGCTCGTGATCGGGTCGGACCAGGTCGCGACTTTCGACGGCCTGCAGATCGGCAAGCCCGGCACGCACGAGCGCGCCCTCGCGCAACTCGTGTCGATGCAGGGTCGCGCCGTCGAATTCCACAGCGCGCTTTGCCTGTACGACAGCCGCACGGGCGAAGCGCAGGTCGAGGACGTCGTCACGCACGTGCGCTTCCGTTCGCTGCCCGAAGCCGAACTCGACGCGTACCTGCGCGCGGAAACGCCGTACGACGTCGCCGGCAGCGCGAAATCCGAAGGGCTCGGCATCGCGCTGCTCGACGCGATCGACTCCGACGACCCGACCGCGCTTGTCGGCCTGCCGCTGATCGCGCTCACGCGGATGCTGCGCGCCGCCGAATACCCGCTGTTTGCAACCACCCGTGGAGACCGCGCATGACCGCCGGCACGCTTTACCTCGTCCCGAACACGCTCGGCGAAGGCGACGAATCGATGCTCGCGGCCGTGCTGCCCGCTGCCGTCCAGGCACGCGCCGGCACGCTCGGCTATTACATCGGCGAGAACGCGAAAACGACGCGCGCGTTCCTGAAGAAGATCGGCACGACGCGCCCGATCCAGGAAATCGAGATCAGCGAACTGAACGTCAATACGCCGGCCGGCGCCATCGACCGGCTGCTCGCGCCCATCCTGGCCGGCGCGGACGCCGGCCTCGTGTCGGAGGCCGGCTGCCCCGCCGTCGCCGATCCCGGTGCGCTGCTGGTGCGCCGCGCGCACGAGCGCGGCGTGAAGGTCGTGCCGCTCGTCGGGCCGAGTTCGATCCTGCTCGCATTGATGGCGTCGGGCCTGAACGGCCAGAGCTTCGCGTTCAACGGCTACCTGCCGGTCGATGCGGCCGCGCGTGCGAAGCGCCTGCGCGAACTTGAACAACTGTCACGCAAAGCGCGCCAGACGCAGATCTTCATCGAAACGCCGTACCGGAATCACGCGATGCTCGACACGCTGGTCGCGACCTGCGCGCCGTCGACGCAGATCTGCGTCGCGGCCGACCTGACCCTCGCGACCGAGACGATCGCGAGCCGCACCGTGGCCGACTGGAAAAAGGCGCCTGCGCCGAATCTGCACAAGCGCCCGGCGATCTTCCTGCTGCTCGCCAACTGACGCCGCGCCCGGCGATCGGTCAACTGGAAGGCGGGCCATCGCGGCCCGCCGCCAGCGGTCAGCGGTCAGCGGTCAGCGCAGGCTGACCGATGCACCGCCGGCCGTCAGCGCCTTCATCGCGGCACCACCGACGGCCGCGCCGAACTTGCGCGCGACACGGTTCGTCAGGCTTTCCTTCACCGTGTAATCGACGAGATCCGGTGCCTTCAGCACGTCGCGCGCGACCGTGTCGGTCGTGCCGTAGCCGTCGGCGAGCCCGAGCTCGACGCTCTTCTCGCCCGTCCAGAACAGGCCCGAGAACATGTCGGGAGTTTCGTGCAGCCGCTTGCCGCGGCCGTCCTTCACGGCCTTGATGAACTGCGCGTGCACCTGGTCGAGCAGCGCCTGCGCGTGCGTGTCCATCTTCGGCGTCTCCGGCGAGAACGGATCGTAGAAGCCCTTGTTTTCACCTGACGTATGCAGGCGGCGCTCGACGCCGAGCTTGCCCATCAGCCCGGTGAAACCGAAACCGTCCATCAGCACGCCGATCGACCCGACGATGCTCGCCTTGTCGACGAAGATCTTGTCGGCCGCGGCCGCGATGTAATAGCCGCCCGACGCACACATGTCGGTCACGACGACGTACAGCGGCTTGTCCGGATGCTTCGCGCGCAGCCGCCGGATCTCGTCGTAAACCATGCCGGCCTGCACGGGGCTGCCGCCCGGGCTGTTGATCCGCAGCACGACGCCGACCGTGCCATCGTCGTCGAACGCGGCGTCGAGCGCCGTGTTGATGTCGTCGGCGTTCGCGTTGACGCCGGCCGCGATCTCGCCGTCGATCGTCACGAGCGCCGTATGCCGCCCGCTCGACGAAAACTTCGAATCGCTCGAGAAATCGATCAGCGCGAACGCGAACAGCACGAACACGCCGAGGAACGCGAAGCGGAAGAAGATTTTCCAGCGCCGCGCCGCACGCTGCTCCTTGACGGCCGCGAGCGCGATCCGCTCGAGCGCCGCGCGCTCCCAGCTCGGTTCACGGTTGTCGGGACGGGAGGAGGAATCCGGGGAATTCGGTTGGTCGGCCATGCAGTAGTGTCGTCAGTCGGTCGTGGCGGGAGTGGCCGGATACAGGTCGGCATCCGGTACCCAGAATACCGCACGGCCGTCGGGCGTGTCGCGTTCGTCGACCTCGACCGGCCGCAGGCGGCCGCCGCGGCACGGCCCGCCGACGCACTTGCCGGTGTCCGGCGCGTAGATCGCGCCGTGCGTCGCGCACATCAGGTAAAGGCCCGACGACTCGAAGAACTGCCCTTCGGCCCAGTCGAGCTCCATCGGCACGTGCGCGCAGCGGTTCAGGTAGCCGTAGGCGCGCCCTTCGTAGCGCACGAAGAACACGACGGCCTGCTCGCCGCGCAGCGTCGCGTCGACGCGCACGCCGGCACCGCCGTCGCTCAGCGCGTCCGATGCGCATACGCGCACGGCGTCCGGTGCCGTGCTCATGCGTACTCCCTCAGCCATTCGGCCAGCGCGCCGACATCAGGCGCCACGAAGCGCGGCGCCAGCGCCGCCAGCGCATCGGCCGGGTGCGCGCCGTATGCGACACCGACGCCGGCCGCACCGGCGCTCGCGGCCATCTGCAGGTCGTGCGTCGTGTCGCCGATCATCACGGTGCGTGCGAGGTCCTGCCCCAATTCCCGCGACAACTCGTGCAGCATCGCCGGGTGCGGCTTCGAGAACGTCTCGTCCGCGCAGCGCGTCGCGTCGAACACGCTCGTCAGCTTCGACTGGTCGAGGACGCGATTCAGCCCCACCCGACCCTTGCCGGTCGCCACCGCGAGCAGGTAGCCCGTGTCGCGCAGTTCGGCGAGCAGTTCGCGTACGCCGGCGAACAGCTCGATGCGCTGGTCGTCGAGCAGATAGTGATAGCGGTAGCGCTCGGCCAGCCGCGCATAGTCGGACGGATCGAGGGTCGGAGCGGTAATCTGCAGCGCATCGCGCAGGCCGAGGCCGATCACGTAGCGCGACGCCTCGTCGGACGGCGTGGGCAGGCCGAGATCACGGCATGCGGCCTGGATGCTGTGCGCGATGTGCGCAGTCGAATCCATCAGCGTGCCGTCCCAGTCGAAGACGATCAGGTCAAATTGCTGTCGAGCCATGCGGTTCAGGCGGTATCGCGCAATGCGCTGAGTTGATCGAGGAAACGCCGGCAGTCGTCCGGCAGCGGCGCGTCGAACTGCAGCGCCTCGCCGGTGATCGGATGGGCAAGCCGCAGCCGGTGTGCATGCAGGAACATCCGCTTCAGCGACGGTTGCGCGTTCGCGCGCGCCAGCGCCTTGTTCAGTGCGAAATCGCCATACTTGGCGTCGCCGGCGATCGGCAGGCCGAGATGCGCGAGGTGCACGCGGATCTGATGGGTCCGACCCGTTTTGAGTTCCGCTTCGACGAGCACATAGTCGGACCAGCGGTCGACGAGGTTGAACACCGTATGCGACGGCAGCCCGTCGTCCTGCACGCGCACGCGGCGCTCGCCTTCCGGGGTCGAATACTTGAACAGCGGCGCCTTCACCGCGCGGCGACGGCCCCAATCGGGCTGCCATTCGCCGTGCGCGCACGCGAAGTAGCGCTTGTCCATCCGGTTCTCGCGGATCTGTTCGTGCAGGCCGACCAGCGCCGTGCGCTTCTTCGCGAGCATCAGGATCCCGGACGTCTCGCGGTCGAGCCGGTGCACGAGCTCGAGGAATTTCGCGCGCGGGCGCGCCTGGCGCATCTGCTCGATCACGCCGAACGCGACGCCGCTGCCGCCGTGGACCGCGACGCCGGCCGGCTTGTCGATGACGAGCATCGCGTCGTCCTCGTACAGCACGGGGAAATTGGCGGGCGGCACGACCGGCGTGTCGGCGCGCGCGAGGTCTGCGGCCGCCACGCGCACCGGCGGCACGCGGACGAGGTCGCCAAGCTCGAGGCGGTACTGCGCGTCGATCCGGCCCTTGTTGACGCGCACTTCGCCGCTGCGGAGGATCCGGTAGATATGGCTTTTCGGCACGCCTTTACAGACGCGCAACAGGAAGTTGTCGATCCGCTGACCGGCCGAGTTTTCGTCGATCTCGATCATCGATACCTGGCCGCTTGCGACCGAATTCTGGGATATTTTGCCTAACTCATTCATACTGAATATAATTTTGCCCAGCCTGACGTTGAGGGTGGCCTGACCGGCCGGCCCCGGCTGAATCGGGCAAGGCGCAAGCGCAAACTGCTATTTTACTTGCGCCGGGGGTCCGCTGCTCACCCCTAATCAAAGAGATGCAGCAAGTTGCACGCACGGCGCCGACCGTCGGCAAGGATCGCGCCCACAGGCGGATTCGGTCGGCAAGGCGCCGCGGTAACGGAAAGTTGGTTGAAAAGAATTTGATCGGCAGCCCGACGGCGCGAGGTGCGTCCGCAGGCTGCCGGTTGCGAAAATTACGGCGTTGCGCCCGATTTGGTCCCGCGAAGCGTGCGGGGCTTGGCGACGTCAAACCAGGGAAGTACACCCCAAGCGGGAAAGTCGGGCTGGATTCGATACTCCCCGCTGCGGCCCAAGCCGCAGCATCTGCCGCCCGTCGGCGCGCGCGACGCATTGCGCGCGCCCGTGGCAATGCCCGGACTCAGGCTTAGCGCGCTTTTGCAGCGTGCGGTGTGTGAACGCCGTGCTTTGAAGCCGTATTCGCAGGTGCCCTATGGCCGCCGGCCCCGTCTTTCGGGCCCAAGCGCCTCTTCAGGCAATTCTCCCCGCCATCGTTCCCGCTCCAGCGTGCTCGTGACAACACAACAAGGTGCGGCCTGCCGTCGTTCCCGCTCTCGCGACTGACAACCGCGAGGCGCCGGTAGCGGAGCCGCCTGGAGTCGTTCATGAAACGCATGCTGTTCAATGCGACGCAGCAGGAGGAGCTGCGCGTCGCCATCGTCGATGGGCAAAAGCTCATCGACATCGACATCGAAACCGCCGGGCGCGAACAGCGCAAGGGCAATATCTACAAAGGTGTCATCACCCGCATCGAGCCGTCGCTCGAAGCGTGCTTCGTCAACTACGGCGAAGACCGCCACGGCTTCCTGCCGTTCAAGGAAGTCGCCCGCCAGTACTTCAAGGAAGGCATCGACATGCGCTCCGCGCGCATCCAAGATGCCCTGCGCGAAGGCCAGGAGCTGATCGTCCAGGTCGAGAAGGAAGAGCGTGGCAACAAGGGCGCCGCCCTCACCACCTTCATCTCGCTCGCCGGCCGTTACCTCGTGCTGATGCCGAACAACCCGCGCGGCGGCGGCGTGTCGCGCCGGATCGAAGGCGACGAGCGCCAGGAACTGCGCGAAACGATGGCGCAGCTGCAGATTCCGGACGGCATGAGCATGATCGCCCGTACCGCGGGCATCGGCCGCAGCGCCGAGGAACTGCAGTGGGACCTGAACTACCTGCTGCAACTGTGGCGCGCGATCGAGGCTGCCTCGCAAAGCGGCAACGCGGGCCAGCCGATGCTGATCTATCTGGAATCGAGCCTCGTGATCCGCGCGATCCGGGACTATTTCCAGCCCGATATCGGCGAAATCCTGATCGACACGAACGAAATCCACGATCAGGCCCGTGCGTTCATGGACATCGTGATGCCGGACAACGTCGCGAAGGTGAAGCGCTACCACGACGACGTGCCGCTGTTCTCGCGGTTCCAGATCGAGCACCAGATCGAAACCGCATACTCGCGCACGGTGCCGCTGCCGTCGGGCGGTGCGATCGTGATCGACCACACCGAAGCGCTCGTCGCGATCGACGTGAACTCGGCGCGCGCGACCAAGGGCGCGGACATCGAGGAAACGGCGACCCGCACGAACCTCGAAGCGGCCGACGAAGTCGCCCGCCAGCTGCGCCTGCGCGACCTCGGCGGCCTGATCGTGATCGATTTCATCGACATGGAATCGGCCAAGAGCCAGCGTGAAGTCGAGCAGCGCCTGAAGGACGCGCTCAAGCACGACCGTGCGCGCGTGCAGATGGGCAAGATCTCCCGCTTCGGCCTGATGGAGCTGTCGCGCCAGCGCCTGCGTCCGGCCCTGTCGGAAGGCAGCCACGTGACGTGCCCGCGCTGTAACGGCACCGGCCACATCCGCGACACCGAATCGTCCGCGCTGCAGGTCCTGCGGATCATTCAGGAAGAAGCGATGAAGGAAAACACCGCGGCGATCCACTGCCAGGTGCCGGTCGAGGTGACCGCCTTCCTGCTGAACGAGAAGCGTCAGGAAATCAACAAGATCGAGTCGCGCTTCAAGGTCGGCATTGTGCTGATCCCGAACAAGCACCTCGATACGCCGCACTACAAGCTCGAGCGCCTGCGTCACGACGATGCGCGCCTCGACGATCCGCGCGCGTCGTGGAAGATGGCCGAGGAAGCGGCCCGCGAACTCGAGTCGGAAACCGGCTACAGCAAGCGCGCGGCAGAAGTGAAGCCGAAGCAGGAAGCCGCAGTCAAGGGCATCACGCCCGAGCGTCCGGCCCCGAGCCCGGCACCGCAGCGTCCGGTCGAACCGGTTGCCGCACCCGCCCCTGTCGCCGCGGCAAGCGGCGGCTTCATCGGCTGGCTGAAGGGCCTGTTCGGCGTGTCGCCGGCGCCGGCGCCCGCACCGGTTGCTCCGGCACCGGTGAAGGAGCAGGCAGCCCGTCCGGCCCGCGAGCGGACCGAGAAGACCGAGCAGCGCGGCGGCGATCGCAATCGCAACCGTCGTGGCGGCACGCAGCAGGCGCAAGGCGGCCGCGACCAGGCAGCGGCAGGCCGTGGCCAGTCGCAACGCCAGGAGCGCGAAGGCAAGGAAGTGCGCGAACCGCGTGAAGGCCGTGAGCCGCGCGAAGGTCGCGAGCCGCGCGAAGGTCGCGAAGGTCGTGAAGGTCGTGAAGGTCGTGAAGGCCGAGAAGGTCGTGAAGGCCGCGAAGGTCGTGAGGGCCGTGGCCCGCGCGAAGGCCGCGAACCGCGCGAGCCGCGTGAAAGCCGTGAGCCGCGCGAACCGCGTGAGAACCGCGAGCCGCGCGAACGCGCCGAGCAGCAGGAAGCCGTCGAGGCAGCCGGCCGTGGCGAACGCCAGGAACGCGGCGAGCGTCGCGAGCGCGGTGAGCGCCGCAAGCCGACCCAGCATGCGGCCACGCTCGAGACCGTCAACCGCGGTGAAAACCACCCGGAACCGGAAGACGACAAGGCCGTCGCAGAGGCGCTGCCCGGCGCCGACCTGGCAGCCGATGCGGAAGCCGGCGCGCGTGATGGCGAAGAACGTCGTCGTCGCCGTCGCGGCCGCCGCGGCGGTCGTCGCGAACGCGACGAAGACGGCGCAGTCGTCGACCAGGCCGAGCAAGGCGCGGACGGCGAAGCAGCCGTGCACGCCGTGACGCCGGAAGCACCGGCTGCTGTCGAACCGGCCCACACGGCCGCACCGGCAGTCGTCGCGGCCGTGGCGAGCGCCGTCGCCGTGGAAGCAGTCGTCGAGCAGCATGCTGCACCGGCCGCCGTCGAAACCCAGCCGGCACCGGCACCCGTCGAAGCTGCTCCGGTCGAGCCGGCCGCCGCCACCCAGGCAGTGGAACCGGCGCCGGTTGCACCGGCCGTCGTCGCCGAAGCCGGCCCGGCTCCGGTCGAGGTTTCGCCGACCGACGCGTTCGAAGTGCCGGCAGTCCCGGCTGCGGCCCCGGCCGTCGTCGAGGCACCGCAGCCTGCACCCGTCGAGCAAGCCGCACCGGCCGTAGCGACCGAAGCCGCTCCGGTGGCTGTCGAGCCGGCACCGGTCGAAGCTGCGCCGGTCGAGGCCGTCGCAGCTCCGGCACCGGCAGCTGCTCCCGCGCAACCGGCAGCCGCGCCCGCTTCGGCGAGCCTGGATGTCGTGCTGGAGCAAGCCGGCCTCGTCTGGGTGAACACGGACGCCAGCAAGTTCGCCGCTGCGCAGGAAGCCGCGTCGCAACTGCCGCGCCCGGCCCGCGTGCCGCGTGAACGCAAGGTGCTGCCGCCGGCCGATACGGCCCCGATGCAGCAGGTCGAAACGACGCATCACTAAGTCGCATCGCCTGACCAGGAAAAGCCCGCCCCCGGCGGGCTTTTTCTTGTCCGCGCTGCGGGTTTCCGCCCACCGGACCAGCCGGCCGCTTGCGGCTAAAATAGAGGTCTGGTTCGCACTTCTTTCAACATGTCCCGACGCATCATTCCTCTTGCCGACGTCAGCGGGATGCCGGACGTCTCCGGCGTCGCGCATGCCCCAGACGGCACGCTGGCCGACACGTTTGCCAGGCCGCTGCGCGACTTGCGCATTTCGGTGACGGACCGCTGCAACTTCCGTTGCGTGTACTGCATGCCGCGTGCGGTCTTTGACAAGGACTACCCGTTCCTGCCGCACAGCGCACTGCTCACGCACGAGGAAATCGAGCGCGTGGCACGGCTCTTCGTCGCACATGGCGTCGAGAAGATCCGCATCACCGGCGGCGAGCCGCTGCTGCGCAAGAATCTCGAATTCCTGATCGAGCGCCTCGCGCGCCTGACGACGCACGCCGGCCGCCCGCTCGACCTGACGCTGACGACCAACGGCTCATTGCTGGCGCGCAAGGCGCGTGCACTGAAGGACGCCGGGCTCACACGCGTGACGGTCAGCCTCGATGCGCTCGACGATGCGCTGTTCAAGCGCATGAACGATGCCGAGTTCGCGAGCGCCGACGTCCTCGACGGCATCTTCGCCGCGCAGGCCGCGGGCCTTGCGCCGGTCAAGGTCAACATGGTCGTGAAGCGCGGCACCAACGACAGCGAAATCCTGCCGATGGCCGAGCGTTTCCGCGGCACCGGCGTGGTCCTGCGCTTCATCGAATACATGGACGTCGGCACGTCGAACGGCTGGAACATGACCGAGGTGCTGCCGTCGGCCGACGTCGTCGCGCGGATCGCCGAACATTTCCCGCTGGTGCCGCTCGAGCCGCACACGGCGGCCGAAACCGCGCAACGCTGGGGCTACGCGGACGGCAGCGGCGAGATCGGCGTGATCTCGAGCGTCACGCAGGCGTTTTGCGGCGACTGCACGCGCGCACGGCTGTCGACCGAAGGCAAGCTGTACCTGTGCCTGTTCGCGTCGACGGGTCACGACCTGCGCGCGCTCGTGCGCGGCGGCGCGAGCGACGCGGAGATCGCGACCGCAATTGCCCGCATCTGGCAGGCCCGCACCGACCGCTATTCGCAGCTGCGCGGCAGCGCGTCGGCCGAAGCCATGCCCGACGGCACCGGCAAGCGTGTCGAAATGTCGTATATCGGCGGCTGACGCACGCCGGCCCGTTCCGCTCTCGCACGATGCCCGCTTCCGCCTCCCCGTCGATCGCCGGCCTGCTGCTCGCCGGCGGGCGCGGCACGCGCATGGACGGCGTCGACAAGGGCCTGCAGCTGCTCGACGGCACGCCGCTCGCGCTGCACGTGCTGCGCCGGCTGTCGCCGCAGGTCGACGAGACGCTGATCAGCGCAAATCGCCATGCCGACCGCTATGCCGAACTCGGTGCGCCGTTCGATGCGCGCATCGTCGCGGACGAAACACCCGACTTCCCCGGCCCGCTCGCGGGCCTGCTCGCCGGCATGCGGGCGGCGCGCGCGCCGCTCGTCGTGTGCTCGCCGTGCGATACGCCCTACCTGCCCGCCGACCTCGTCGCGCGGCTGCGCGCAGCCCTCGACGCGCAACAGGCCGACATCGCGATGGCCGTGACCGTCGATGCAGCGCAGGCGCGCTCGCCGCAGCCGACGTTCGCGCTGCTGCGCACGTCGCTGGCCGACGACCTGGCCGCCCGGCTCACGGCCGGCGACCGCAAGGTGCGTGCGTGGTACGCACGCCACAAGACGGTCGAAGTCGAGTTTCGCGACGAGCGTGCGTTTTACAATGCCAACTCCTGGCAGGAACTCGCCGCGCTGGCCCGTCGCTGACGGCGCACGCGCCGTTACCGCCCGGCACCCGCCGCACGCGAAACCCGCGTCCGGGCACCCTCCTTGCGCCACCGGCCACGAACCCGATACGCCTTGCGGCGCAGTCCGACTGATGATCACGCAATCCTCGCCCGCCCCCCGATCCGCACCCGATTCCGATGCGCCGCTGTCGCTCGCCGACGCACAGGCACTCGCGTGCCGTTTCGCGGTGCCGGTCGACGCGTGCGACACGGTGACGCTGCGCGATGCGCTCGACCGCGTGCTCGCGGCCGACGTGAATGCGCCGTTCGACATTCCCGCGTACGACAACTCGGCGATGGACGGCTATGCATTCGACGGCAGCGCCGGCACGCCCGTGTCGCCGCAAGGTGATATCGAGATGACGGTCGCCGGCGCCGCGTTCGCGGGCCATCCGTTCGACGGCGCCGTGGCAGCCGGCTCATGCGTGCGCATCATGACGGGCGCGCCGATGCCGGCCGGATGCGACACGGTGATCCCGCAGGAACGCGTACGCGTCGACGGCGACACGATCCGTTTCGCCGCGCACGACGCCGCGCCCGGCGCGAACTGCCGCAAGGCCGGCGAGGATCTCGCGCGCGGCGCCCGCGCGCTCGCCGCGGGCCGCATCCTGCGCCCGTCCGATCTCGGCCTGCTCGCCTCGTTCGGTTTCAGCGACGTCACGGTGCGCCGCCGCGTGCGCGTCGCCGTGTTCTCGACCGGCGACGAACTGCGCGAGCCCGGCGAACCGCTCGGTCGCGGCGCGCTGTACGACAGCAATCGCGGCATGCTGATCGCGATGCTGGAACGGCTGCATGTCGACGCGATCGATCTCGGGATCGTCCGCGACGACCCGGCCGCGCTCGAAGCCGCGCTGCGCGACGCCGTCGCCGCGCAGGCCGATGCGGTGATCACGTCGGGCGGCGTGTCGGGCGGCGAAGCCGACTTCACGCGCGACGTGATGGCAAAACTCGGCGACGTGACGTTCGCGAGTCTCGCGCTGCGGCCCGGCCGGCCGCTTGCGTGCGGCACGCTCGCACGCGCGGCCGACGGCGCCGGCCACGCGCTGTTTTTCGGCTTGCCCGGCAATCCGGTCGCGTCCGCCGTGACGTTCTACGCGATCGTGCGCCCGGCACTGCTGACGCTGGCCGGCGCGCAGGCAACGCCGCCGGCGATGTACACGGCACTCAGCACGCAAGCGCTGAAGAAGCGCCCCGGCCGCACCGACTACCTGCGCGGCATCGCGACTCGCGCCGCCGACGGCCGCTGGCACGTCACGCCGGCCGGTTCGCAGAGTTCCGCATCGCTGAGCGGCCTCGCGGCCGCCAACTGTTTCATCGTCCTGGGCCACGATGCCGCGGCAGTCGACGCGGGCACCCCGGTCGACATCCTGCCGCTCGACGGCCTGATCTGAATTCCACCATCGGTATATCTCTACGGGGGCAATCCACACATGAAGAAGCAAATCTCGTCGATCGCCGCGGGGCAGACCGCAAAGGCGCTGATCCTCGTCTACCTGACGTTCAGCGTGCCGATCGTGCTGCTCGGCATTCTCGTCGCGTACATCCGCTACGGGATGGTCGAATTGAGCACGATCCTGAGCGCACTGCTGCTGAACGCCATTCTCGGCTTCGTGCTGCTGTGGATCGCCTGCCACGCGTACAACTGGGTCGCATCGCGTTTCGGCGGCATCGAGATCGTGCTGTCCGATCCGCCGGAGGAAGCGTGAGCGGCATGCCGCTGATGCGCGAGCTGGCCGAGTTCGAGAAGCTCACGGATCTGTTCGTCGCGACCGAAGCCGATCTCGCCGATGCACTGTTCGGCGCACACCCCGCCGCCGAAGCGCGGGTAGCCGAGCAGGACGGCGCGATCGTCGCGTACGCGCTGTTCTTCCACAACTATTCGACGTTCCTCGGCCGTCGCGGCCTCTATCTCGAGGACCTGTACGTGCAGCCGTCGCAGCGCGGCACGGGCCTCGGCACCGCGATGCTGCGTCATCTCGCGGCACTGGCCGTCGAGCGCCGTTGCAGGCGCTTCGAATGGTCGGTCCTCGACTGGAACCAGCCGGCGATCGATTTCTACGAGAAGATGGGCGCCACCGTGCTGCCCGACTGGCGCATCGTCCGCGTGACGGGCGACGCGCTGGATACGCTCGCCGGACAATGAGCCCAGGCCGACCGCGCCGGCGATCGCATCAGACATGGCTTCAAAAGGAAAACGGGCGCCGAG